>DATAUW010000009.1 GCA_036268055.1 Verrucomicrobiia bacterium
GCGTTATCAGGCGGCGTTGATCTCGCGTATCAAGGTCATGTCCGGCATGAACATCGCCGAGAAGCGCTTGCCGCAGGACGGGCGCATCAACGTCCGCATCAAAGGCGAGGAAATCGACATCCGCGTTTCCACGGTGCCGACGGTTTATGGCGAGAGCGTGTCGCTTCGCTTGCTGACGCGCGGCAAGATTTTCCTGAGCTTGGACAAGCTGGGCTTCTCGCAATTGGAAGAGAACGCCATCCGCGATATTATTCTCAAGCCGCACGGAATTTTCCTCGTCACCGGCCCGACCGGTTCCGGCAAATCCACTTCGCTTTACGCGTTTCTCAGCAGCATCAATTCCGTCCACAAGCGCATCATCACGATCGAGGAGCCGGTGGAATATGAATTGAAAGGCATCAACCAGATCGCCGTGCGCGCGGACATCGGGCTGACATTCGCGATGGGCTTGCGCCATATTTTGCGCCAGGACCCGAATGTGATCATGGTCGGGGAAATTCGCGATCTTGAAACGGCGGAAATCGCCATCCGCGCGGCGCTGACGGGTCACTTGGTTTTTAGCACGCTCCACACGAACGACGCGCCGAGCGCATTCACGCGTTTGATTGATATGGGCATCGAGCCGTTCCTGGTGGCATCGTCCGTCGAGGCGGTCATGGCGCAACGCCTTGTCCGAAATATTTGCCAGCATTGCAAGACCGAGCAAAAGGTGGAGCGCGATTATCTCAAGCGCATCGGTTTTCCGGCGGCGGACATCGAGACGGCGAAGTTCTGGCGCGGCGCAGGCTGCGAGGAATGCCGCCAGCTTGGTTATCAGGGACGCCAGGGCATTTACGAATTGCTGATCTTGAATGAGACGTTGCGTCCGCTGATTTTGAATCGTTCCGCGGCCTCGACCATCGCGCAAAAGGCGATGGAAAACGGCATGCGTACTTTGCGGACGGATGGCTGGAACAAGGTCAAAACGGGCAAGACCACCATCGAGGAAGTGTTACGCGTCACGCAGATCGAAGAACACATGGACGCGCTTTCGGACGACTGAAAAAGTTTAACCCAATGATCATCGGTCTTAATCAACGTCGTCCTTCTGCGCCACCGGTGCGCGACAAAATCGCGAAAAATTTTTCTTTCCGATGAGCGCGCATAAACCCACCCCCCGCTGGTTGTCAGTGTTGTGCCTCACACTCGGGCTGATTTTTGTCCTGGGCGCGCTTTACGGCATGACGGACACTGGCATGAAGGGATATGCGCTGTGGAAAAAAGCGCACGCTCCGGTGGCTGCGGTCACACCGCCACCCAAGACTCCGGTAAATCCGAAAGCGCCGAAGACCGCGTCTCCCGCCGCGCCCGCCCCCAAAGTCCATATCTCAATGGATGCCATCGCTCCGCTCGCGGAATATTTTATTGCGGAACTGGTGATGTTTTTCATCGGTGTTCGACTTCTGCAAGTTCCCGGCAAAAAAGCGAAGGCCGCGAAAGAAGCCGCAGCGTTCGGTGAAACGTCGCCGGTTTCTGCCGTGGCGGCGAAGACCGCGCGGGCATCGGCGAAACGCTGGCAGTCGTCAAATGTGTTGCAGGTCGGCGCGGAATCGCGGCGTCTGTGGTCTTTTGGCGCGGCCAAGGGCGGTTTCACTTTGGCGCAGGATCAAAATATTCCCACCGCCGCGCCATTGCCTCCGAACGTGGTGGGACGCGATTGGACCGCGCTCTTTCAACCCAAGCTGAACATCGCGTGGCTGCCGGTTGAGCAAGTGTTCCTGCGCGTCGCGCAACTGCCGATCGCGGATTTTGACGAGACGCTTTCGATGGTCGAGTTGCAACTGGAAAAACTTTCGCCGCTGCCCGTCACACAAATTGTCTGGAGCATTCAAGTCCTGCCGCAACGCGTGGACAATCTGCAAACGATCATCGTCATCATCATGGCGCGCGATCTGGTGGAAAAATTTTTAGGCGAACTTGAAGGGCAGGGGTTTCTTGCCGACCGCTTGGAGTTGCCGATCCTCGACCAGATGCAAGCAACGGCGGTGAAGGCGGACGGCGCGTATATTTATCCTGATGCGACCACGGGAAAATTATCCGCGCTGGTCGCGTGGTGGTATGGCGGCACGTTGCGGAATCTTGGTTTGTTGCACGTTCCCGCTGGCGAACGCCGCGAAGCGGTTCTGCGCGAGCAACTCACGCAAATGGCCTGGTCCGGCGAACTCGAAGGCTGGCTTACGAGCGCGCCGCGCTGGTTTCTTGTCGCGGATGAAGACACGGCCGTGACGTGGGAGCCGTTGTTCCGGTCGTGGCTGGGGACGAATCTGGAAGTGTTGCGGCCAGCGCCGCCGACGCAACTCGCCACGTTGAACGCCAATCGCGCCGCGCGGGCCGAGTCCGGCGCGGGCATTCTCCCGCCGGAATACGCCACACGTTACCAACAGGAGTTCGTGGACCGCCTTTGGATGCGCGGTCTGGGTGTGGTGCTGGCGGCGTATCTGGGCGGAGTGACGATCTATCTCGCGGGCGCGGCGGTGCAGAGTTATCGCGCGGAAACTTTGGTGGAAGAAGTCTCGAGCCATAGCCGCGCCTACACGAATGTGCTGCAACTCAAGGCGCAGTTGGGAATTTTGCAGAACCGGCAGGCGCTTAAATTTGCCTCGCTCGATTGCTGGAAAAAAACCGCGGAATTGCTGCCGGAAAATATTTCCATCGGCACGCTGGAATTCAAGGACGGCAAACATTACAGCTTGAGCGGAACCGCGCAGGCCGATCAAAGCGGCGCGCTGACAGATTTTAACGAGGCCTTGCGCAAGGCCACGCTCGACGGCGAGCCGATGTTTGAAACCCTGAGCCTGCCGCAAATCAAATTAAATCCCGGCGGCGCGACGCTGTCATGGAGTTTTAACGGGGACCTGGCCCGTGCGGAGGAGGCGAAATGAAACGCTTTCTTGCCGGCTTGACCACGCAGGAACGCCGCTGGCTCGTGGGCATTGGCGTCGTGCTGTTCCTGATCATCAATTATTTTTTTGTCTGGTCGCATTTTCACGACTGGGCGCGGAACACGATGCTCATGCAGCGCACGGAAAAAACGAACGAGGTTTATAGCACGGAACTTCGTCATCAGGCGGAATACCAGCGCAAGATCAACGAACTGCAATCAGACGGTTCCTCCGTGCTACCGGAAGACCAGGCGATTGATTTCGTGCATTTCTACAACAGCCGCGCGATCAGCAATAAAATCATCGTCGTCAACCAGGGCGCATTGGTGACGCACACGAATGAATTTTTTCTCGAGCAGCAAATGGGCATCACCATCCAGGCGGATGAAACCAATCTCGTGAAATTTTTGTACAGTCTCGCCGCGGGTAATTCGATGATGCGCGTGCGGGCGATGAGCCTGCATCCCGATCCCAGCCATCGTGAACTCAGCGCGAACGTCACACTCGTGGCGAGTTACCAGAAAAAAAAGCCGGTGCGTGGAGCAACCCCCACTGCGCCGCATACCGTGGCGGTGGCGCCGAAGCCCGCGCCCGCTCCCATCGCCCAAAAACCACCGACGCCACCGGTTGAGCCGCCAACGGCCAATGTGCCGCCGCGCGAACATAGCAATCACATGTCCAATCCCTTTTCCCGACTCCTCGGCACCAATAAAACGGCATCGCTTAAATCAAACAGACCGTGAAAACCATTCTCCTCATCCTTTTCGTCGCTTGCGCGAGCGCACTTGCGCAAACGCCGGCCATCACCGATTCCACCGATCCGGCCACGCGCGATGCCATCATGCGAAATGCGTTGCGCACCGCGATGGGCCTCACTAATTCCAATACTGTGACCGCCTCCGCGCCAGTCACGCGAAGCCCGGCGGTTCCACCCGCCGCGGCGACGCCCTCGTCAACGCCGCCGACCATCATTGCACAAGCCAATCCGCCTGCCTTGACCAATCGCACGACTCCCGCGTTTCCCGCATTCCCAACACTCCCGGCTGCGGGCACGCGCGGACGTCCACGCCCGACCCGTGCTGATATGAATGCCGCTGCGGCCAACGCAGTGAAGGGGGCAAATGTCCCGCCGCTTGGGACAGCCACCGAGACCGAAGGCAAGTCCGCAGAGACGATTATTCCGCCGGGCGACATTGATTTTCCAGCGGTGAGCATCGAACAGGTCTTGCCGATTTACGCGGAACTGGTGGGCCGGACAATTTTGCGCGCGCAAATTCCCCCCATCACGATCAGTTTGAAAACGCAAACGGCACTGACGAAAACCGAGGCCATCCAGGCTTTCGACAGTGTGCTGGCGATGAATGGCATCACCATGATCAATGTCGGTGACAAGTTTGTGAAGGCAGTGCCAATGAATCTTGCCGCCGCGCAAGCCGTACCGTTTGGAACCAATTCGGATTCGGAGATTCCTGAGTCTGATCAATACATCACGCACATCACGCAGTTGCAATACGCCAAGCCCAGCGAAGTGGTGCCGGTATTGACGCCGCTGGCGCAAATTCCGAACAGCATCCTCGCGATTGACAGCAGCGGTATTTTAATCATCCGCGATTACGCTTCCAACGTGAAACGCATGCTGGAATTGATCAAGCAAATAGATGTCACGGCGCCGTCGGAATACGACTCTGAAGTTATTCCCATCAAATATGCGCAGGCGCAGGACATCGCGAGCGCGTTGAGCAGCTTGAGCGGTGGCGGAGGCGGCGGCACGACGATCGGCCATAGCGGAGGGGGCGGAACACATACCGGCACGACGGGAGGGTTGGGAGGACTTGGGGGTGGAATCGGAGGAGGCATAGGAGGTAGCACCGGTTACGGCGGATCGAGCGGGTTTGGAGGTTCCACTGGTTTAGGCGGTTCCACTGGCGCGACCGGGGGGCGCACTTCGAGTTTCACGGACCGGTTGAATCAGGTGATTTCCAAGGCGGCCGGGCAGGGAGATTTCCAGGTGCTGGGCAAAACCAAGATCATCGCGGATCAACGCACGAATTCGCTATTGGTTTTCGCGAGCAAGGAAGACATGGCGATGATCAAAAAGATCGTGAACCAACTGGACGTCGTCCTCGCGCAAGTGCTCATCGAAGCCATCATCATGGAAGTCACGCTGGACAACAGCCAGTCGGTCGGCGTCAGTTACAATCAATTAAATCCAAGCCAGCCGGGAAATTATTTTAGCGGCATCGGCGGTATCAACAACGGGACCTTTCTCAATCAGCAAAGTTTCGCCGCATCCGCCGGTTCCAACTTGGTTTCTCAAATTCCCGGTGGCCTGAGCTACGCCGCGCAATTCGGTGGTGATTTTGACGCCACCATAACCGCGATCGCAGCCAACGACCGCATCAATGTGTTGTCGCGTCCGACTATTCAAACCTCCCACGGTGTCGCAGCTTCACTGCAGGTGGGCGATACCGTTCCCGAAGTGTCGGGCACTTATTTCGGCGGCATCAACGGCCAGGCGAGTTCGCAATATCAACAGACGTTCGTCGGCATCAATTTGCAGGTGACGCCGCTGATCAATCCAGACGGACTCGTGGTCATGGATATTTTGCAGGATGTCCAGCAGCTTGGGCCGAGCACGATCATTGACGGCAACCCCGTGCCGACCACGAGCAAACGCACCGCGCAGGCGACGGTTTCCGTCCGCGACCGCGACACCATCATCCTCGGCGGCATGATCAGCACGAGTAAATCCACCAGCCGTTCGGGGGTGCCGTTCCTCAAGGACATTCCCGGGCTCGGTTATCTTTTCCGCAGCACCGTGGATTCGAGCAAGCGCGTCGAACTCATCGTCCTGATTCGTCCAACCGTGCTGCCGACTCCTGAAGCGGCGGCGCTGGTGGCGGCACATCGGCGCGACAAGATGCCGGGCATCAAAGCCGCTGAACGCGAAGAGCGCTTGGATGCCAACGAACGGTTGAAACAATCGGACAAACTCAAGATGCCGAAAGAGACGGATTATTAATTGAAGGCTGATTAAATTTTATCGCTGCTTTAAATGCAGCCCCTGACTTATGAGTAATCCATTTGATGTTTTTAAAATGCGCCTGGCGCAATGGATGGTTTGCGGATTTGCGCTGGTTGCGATGATGTTCGCGCGCCCCGCTGCGGCGCAAAATCCGCAACCGGTGGTTATCACGCGGGCCAACGTGAATGATCTGCAAACGGCGCTGGGTTTTCGCGGCCTGACGACGACTCAGTTGGTTCTGTGCGAATTCAACGGCACGATTGTGTTGAACGGCTTGCAGTCCATCGCAGGCAATATCATTTTGGAAGCGCAAACTAATTTCAACGTGACGATCCAGGGGCCGACGAGCAGCCGCACGGCCAGCCATATGTTCCAGGTTCAATCGAATGTCACATTCACGATGGAGAATTTGATCATTAGTGGCGGCGTAAGCCGTGGCACAAACGGCGCAAACGGCGGACCGGGCGTAAATAATTCTTTTAAAGTTGGCGGCAACGGAACCAACGGCACGAGTGGCGGCTTCGGTTTCGGTGGAGCAGTTTATAAT
Organism: Verrucomicrobiia bacterium; assembly: GCA_036268055.1. Lineage (NCBI taxonomy): Bacteria > Pseudomonadati > Verrucomicrobiota > Verrucomicrobiia > Verrucomicrobiia bacterium. The sequence goes on from DATAUW010000009.1 coordinate 6,494, forward strand.
TTGGGCACCAACATCGTCATTAATTGTATTTTCCTTACGAACAGCGCGACGGGCGGCAATGGCGGCAATGGCGGCGGTGGCGGAAGCAGCGGCGTTTCGACTGGCGGGAATGGTGGTTCCGGTGGCAATGGTGGCTTCGCCTCAGGCGGTGCGATTTATAATCTTGGCACGCTGGTGCTGAGTAATTGCACTTTCGCTGGCAATGGAACCATCGCCGGCAACGGCGGAACGGGTGGCACGAATGGAGCGGGTGGGACTGCTTATGCCGGCGGCGGCGGCGGCGGCGGGCTGGCACTGGGCGCGGCGATTTACAATCAAGGCAAGGCGTTCATTCAAGCCTGCACTTTTGATTTCAATTTTTGTGAAGGCGGCAATAGCCAGACTGCGGGTGGCGCTCCCGGAGGAAATGGAAACGGCCCGGCCGGCGCCATCGGCGGCAGCGCCGACGGAGCGGGAATTTATAGCGTTGGAGCCAGTGCGAACATCCAAATGATCAACTGCACTTTCAGCCAAAATGTTGCCATTGGTGGCGGCGGTGGCAATGGCGGCGTCGGGACGGTGTTGGCGGGTGCGGCAGGCAATGGCGGCAACGGGGCCGGTGCAGCAGTTTTTAACGACACTGGATCTGTAGTTGCCGCAACCAACTGTACTTTCGCGGAGGGTTCCGTGTTTGGCGGGACAAATGGCAATATCGGAGCTTCGGGTCTTACCGGAGGTGTTTTCACCGGTTTGATCGGTGAGGAAGTGGGCGGCAATATCGTGAACGTGGGCACGTTCGTGCTCGCAAATTCGATTCTCGCCTACGTGACCAACGGTGGAAACATTTACGGTAATATCACCGACGCCGGTTTTAACATCAGTGACGACGGGACGCCCGTTATCCATAATGCCACCACGCAGGTTAATCTCGATCCCATCCTGTTTAATCTTTCCACGAATGGCGGTCCGACTTCGACTTACTATCTTGATTCGAGCAGTCCCGCGATTGATGCCATCACCAACACCAACACGGCATTTCCCGCGTTCGACCAGCGGGGCTTTCCGCGTCCCATCGGACAATTCGCCGACATCGGCGCGGTGGAGTTCGGCACACCGAGTTATAGCATCAGCGGGCAAATCCTGCCCGCAGTGGGCAACTTTGTGCTCAATGAATATACGAATGTGACGATCAATGCCGTGGGAAGCGGGCTCACGTATACGGCCATGCCTAATGCAGTTGGAGTGTATAGTTTTCCAAACCTGCCTCCGGATATTTATACGGTGACCCCGCAGCCGACGAACGGATTTAGTTTCAATCCCCTCAATTTTACGGTGACCCTGGCCAATACCAATCCGATCGTCACTGGGAGTAATTTCCTGGCCACGCCTTCCTTTACACTTGGGGGAATTATTTCCAACCTGACCAGCACCGCGACGGTGGCGTTGTACGTGACCAATAATGGGAACAATACGTTTTTTGCGCAGACGACCACCGCGCCGAACGGCATATATATGTTCACTAATGCGCCCACGCAAAATTACATTATCACCCCGGTTCCCAGTTCGACGACGTCCTTCAGCCCCCCAAGTTTATTTGTCTCAAATCCGACCGCTGACAATACCAACTTGAATTTCAACGCCGTGCTTCCGACCTATCTGGTCACTGGATTGATCACCAACAATGGCGGCGCGATCATTACGGTGAATGCCAATTCCAGCGTGTCAGCAACCACCCACACAGATGCCAATGGCAATTATGCCTTCAACCTCATTGCGGGAACTTACGTGGTGACTCCCCAAGCTGCCGGATTTACCTTCTCGCCACCGAGCATTCAGGTCAGCGTACCACCAGCGACGAATCTTTCCGTCTTCACCGCGCAAGGAAGCGCGACGAGCGGGGCCATCACCGGCCAGGTGATGCTGGGAACTACTGGCTCGCGTGCTTACGCCAACGCCATGGTCATCGCGACGAGCGGGACGAGTTCGTATCTCGCAATGACGGATTCCGGCGGCAATTATACCATCAATGGTTTGCCATCGGCGAGCTACGTGGTGAGCGCGCAACCGGCGGCGCTTTTCAGCCCGAGCGGCACGAGTGTGCCGTCGCTTTCCGGCACAGTCGGGAATATCAATTTTCGATTGATGGAGACCAACAGCAGTCTGGCGATTGCGCGCGGGACAAATACCGGTTCCATGAACCTAAGCTTCGAAAAATGGATCCCGTTCCAGAAGTATCGAATCCAATCTTCCGTCAATCGCACAAATTGGCAGGACTTTTCTACGAACACGCCGGGGACGAATACAGCGGTTGTTCCCATTCCTTTAGATACCACGACGAACCATTTCTTCCGCGCGGTAACGCCTTGAGACTAGAAGTTTAACTGAGTTGATAAAAGACTCGATGATGCTTATCCATCATTGAGATTGGGCGAAGCGCCAACTGTTGTTAGTGTTTAAGCGTGCCAGTACTGAAAGAACCGGGCAGCGGTGGCGGAGCCGGAGGCGATATTGAACCGCCGACACCAGTCTCATTGCCGGTTCCAGCAGAACTTCCACTACTTCCAGGAACTACAAAAGGCGGCGGCAATGGAGGGAAAGGAACTCCAGCATTATCCGCCGCCTGCTTTTGCAAATTCAAAATAGCGCCGGTCACTTCCGGCGCCGCCGCTTCGGGGGCCGGAACCATCGTTTGCGTCGGTGCAGAACTGCCAAAACCTGGAATCGCCAAGCCGGGAGTGTTTGCGGACGCCACACCACCGCCTGCGACTCCGCCAAAACCGCCGCCCGCATATCCGCCATTATAACCGCCTTGATTGTAGTTTGCGCCTTGCGGGGTGTAGGCTCCATTGCCGCCGCCGCCGGGGCGCATTACCCGGGCGGGCATCGGCACGCCACCGGCGGGATTGAAACCTGGCGGATTAAATCCCGGCGAACGCGGAATACCTCCGACAGGCAAAGTGCCAACTCCCGGAGCGCCGCCTTGCGGACCGATGGCGACTTGATTTGTTTTAAAAGTAATGGTCGAAACCAAGTCGGATACCTTGATCCTGACGGTCTTGGCCTTGGGACTGATTTCCAGGACTTCCAATTCACCCTGCCGCTGGCCTTCGGTAAGGATGTAAGATTCCGGCTTGCCCGCCGGTTTGCCGGGTCCTCCCGATTCCTGAACCATGAACAAGGCCCGCTTCGTGCCTAAAAGTGTGGTGATGCCGGTTAATTCCACATTGGGCGGCGGTGTATTCGTCGCAGTTGTCGGCGGCGGGGGTGGGGGCGCGGGTTTCAGGTCAAAAACATTGCGCAACCAGATCGCGCTATAAGGACTATCAGGATTCTCAGTGCTATCGGAATTGTCCGTGGCCTTGGCGTTGTCCTCTGAAGTTGCCGGAGCAGATGCAGGCGCATCATTCACCACGGCACGGACTTTTGGGGTCAGCGCAATGATGCAAAGCAGACAAATTAAAGTCTTTCCACCGCGTCTCATGCTCATTCAATATACTGGCTCTTCAAACAAACACCACCATCAAATTTAAGTTGCGCTAAGATTCGAGCCATTCCTGTGGGCCGAAAAACCCGTATTTCAAGCTTGCGTTTTTAATTCCAGAACGGATGATTCACGGCCCTAACTTATGGATAATGATGTAGCGCGGACAGCGGAATTCTATCAATTAGTCAAATGGTATCATGCCAACCGGCAGCGAGTCATCTCGGTCTCGGTGGGTGTGCTGGTCATCGGCGCCGCGATTGGCGGTTTCATCTCGCACAAGCAATATGTCGAGTCCCAGGCGGCCGAGGCTTTTTCCAATGTGAAACTTCCTCCGACCGCGCAAGCCGCCGCGAATCCCAGTGCTTCCGATGCGCTTCCGTACATCAAGGTCGCCGACGATTATTCCGGCACGCGCAGCGCCGCGCGCGCTTTGCTCATCGCCGGCAGCATTCAGTTCGACGCGGGCCAATTCGATGCCGCTCAGAAAACTTTCCAGCGGTTCATGTCTGATTATTCCGCAAGTCCGCTGGCGAATCAGGCGCTGCTGGGCATCGCTTCAAGTCTGGAAGCGCAAGGCAAGGTAGATGCCGCCGCCGCCGCTTATGATGACTTGATCAAACGCCACCTTGCGGATTCCACCACGCCCCAAGCCAAGTCGGCGCTTGCCCGCCTTTACGTCGCGCAAGGCAAGCCCGAGCAGGCCATGCATCTTTACGAGGAATTGGCGCGCGCCAATAACAACGACACTTGGAGTGCCGAAGCCGGAATTCAATTACAGGAATTGCTCGCCAAGTATCCTAACCTGACCAAACCTGCGGCGGCGCCAAAGCCTTCTGCGACTCCTCTTCCTTTAAAGTAGCGCCAATAGTTTCACTGCCGCCGGTAAGGTGATCGCGCAATACCCGTTAAAATCTTGGCCTGATGCTTTTCGGACTCCTTAATAATTTATGAAGCTGACGATCATTGGAACTGGTTATGTTGGTTTGGTCACCGGCGCGTGCTTTGCCGAAGTCGGCCACAACGTCATTTGTGTTGATCGCGACGAAGCCAAAGTCAAACTGTTGCAGGGCGGGGGAATACCCATTTACGAACCGGGCCTCGAAGAGTTGGTCAAAAAACAAGTTGGCGCCGGTCGCCTTAGCTTCACCAGTTCAACCAAGGAAGGCGTCGAGAAATCCGACGTTATTTTCATCGCTGTGCCCACGCCGCCGCAAGCGGACGGCTCGGTGGATTTGAGCTTCATCGAAACAGTTGCGCGCGACATCGCGGCCTCCATGACGAACTACAAGATCATCGTGGACAAAAGCACGGTTCCGGTGAAGACCGGTGATAAAGTTGCCGAAACGATCAAGCGTTATTGCAAAGCCAAGGTGGAATTCGACGTCGCGAGCAATCCTGAATTTCTCCGCGAAGGTTTCGCCGTGGATGATCTCATGAAGCCGGACCGCATCGTCATCGGCGTGCGTTCCCCACGCGCGGTGCAGGCGATGAAGGATATTTATACTCCGTTCAATGCGCCTATCATCGTGACAGACATCAACTCCGCCGAGTTGATCAAGCACGCCGCAAATTCATTTCTCGCGCTGAAAATTTCCTACATCAACGCCATCTCCGTCATCTGCGAAGCCACCGGCGCAAACGTCCAGGAAGTCGCCAACGGCATGGGCATGGATGAGCGCATCGGCCGCCGTTTTTTAGATGCGTCGCTCGGCTTCGGCGGCAGTTGCTTTCCGAAAGATCTCAGCGCGTTCATCAAAATCTCCGAGCAGCTTGGTTACAATTTCGGTTTGCTCAAGGAAGTTCAGCGCATCAATTCCGAGCAGATGGATCGTTTCGTCAAAAAAATTCAGGAGACGTTGTGGGTGCTCAAGGATAAAAAAATCGGCGTGCTCGGACTCGCGTTCAAGCAGAATACAGATGACATCCGCCTTTCGCCCGCGATTGATCTTTGCCAGCGTTTGCAAAAAGAGGGAGCCATTCTACGCGTCCACGATCCCAAGGCGATGGATAAGGCCAAAGCTGTCCTGCAAAATGTGACTTATGTTGACGATATGAACGACGTCGCCGACGGTTGCGATGCCTTGGTGATTGCGACCGAGTGGCCCGCCTTCAAAAAGCTCGACCTTGAGCGAGTTCGCAAATCATTGACGCATCCGATTCTTTTCGATGGCCGCAATCTTTTCGAAGTTGAACAGATGGAAAGCCTCGGATTCATTTACAAGAGTATTGGCCGTTAAAAATTGCGACGTTATTGCGTTGGGCAACTGAAATATGTCTGCTGATGTGCCGCAATCTGGAACGCCGCAGACAAAAAGAAAGTTGATTGAAGTCTCCGCCGGTGTGATCTTTCGTCGCGGCCTGCTGCTCATCACTCAACGCCGGCCGCAGGACCATCTCGGTGGCTTGTGGGAATTCCCTGGCGGCAAACGTGATCCGGACGAGTCGGACGAAGCCTGCCTGCATCGCGAACTTCTCGAAGAACTCGACATTGAAGTGACCATTCATGGTTTGATACAAACGCTCACACACGAATACCCCGGGAAACTCGTCCAGCTAAAATTCTTTCATTGTGACTGGCTGCAGCGCGAGCCACGCGCCCTCGCAGTGCATGATATAGCTTGGGTGCGCCGCGAAGAATTGGTAAATTACACTTTTCCAGAAGCCGACGCGCAACTGCTCCAAAAGCTTCAGGCGACGCCAGAGTTTTGGATTGGGAAATAGTAGGCGTTGCTTCGGCCATTACATTAATCATCCAATTATTGCCCGTAGAAACCGTGGGTGAGCGCCGATTTCAATCGAACAATTTCTGCCGCGTCTTTGGATTCTGCCAAACGATCCATTCAATATCATATGATGACATTAAGCGCAATCACGCCTTTGAGTGGCTATAGAATATTCCTCAAATCTTCCCGTAAAACTCCTCGACCACCTTACGGAAATTATTCTCGGCCACACGAATGATGCCCAACTCGCGTTGCGCATTTTCCTCCGAGTCACTCGCGTGCGCGGCATTCACCATGATCGTCTGGCCGAATTCGCGGCGGATGGAACCGGGCGGCGCCTTGGAAGGATCGGTCGGTCCAAGCACGTCGCGAATCTTGCGCACCGCTTCCACACCTTCATAAACCAGCGCGATACATTTTTCCGTGCCCGGCTGCGTCATTTGAACGGCATCGCATTCGGAAGGAGCGCGGCCGGACATGAACGCCACAATGTTCTCGAATTGATTGTCGCCAAAGGTCGGCCCGAGAATTTCGCCCAGTTGTTTCTCTTCATGAGGCGGCACTTTGAAACCAAGTTCTTTTTCGATGGCCGCCTTCGCTTTCGCCGCGACGACATCTTTTAACTTCGTGCGCAACACTTCCTTCACCGGCCCATAAAATTCCATCGCCTCGGCCACGCTCATGCGATGCACTTTGATGCCCACGATGTAAAGTCCCGTGCGCGAAAAGAAATCGATGACGTTGCCCGGCCGTCCCGTTGGGAACCGAAAATTATCCGGCTTGATCAACACCAATGTCCGCTGCGGCTTCTCGCCGGGCGGATACGTATTGGTGTTCTCCACGATGCCACCGTCCGCATCGGAATATTGCGCCCAAAGCTTTGCCTTGATCTCGGCTTCTTCGACGTTCGGAGCCGCCAGCACGGCGGGCTCAAAATATTTCACCTGATCTTTATCATCAATGATGAGGTCGCCGTAAGTATCGCGAATCGTTTCACCACCGCGGCGTTCCGCGCTGATATTGCCGATGACCGAACGCGTCTTGCGCACGGCGTCATCGCCCTTGAACAAAAGCATCATCAGGCGGCGGCGGCGGCCGGTCTTGGGATCGGGCGCGAGGTTGTGAATGATATAATCGTAAATCAATTCCTGGATGCGCCGATCCTGCGGGTCATTCGTAGAGACAATGGCCTGAGAATATTTCGTGACCAATTCCAGGCTCGGCGCGAACATGCGTGCTCCCGCCAGTTCCAATCCCGTGCGGGTGATCAGGCGGCTGAGGATTCCGCCTGTGCGCGACTTGTGCAGCGAGTAAGGCGTGATGATGACATAAGCAAGTTGTTGGGACATAATGGAGTTCTAAATCTTAATCAAAAATCAGTTTGTGCCTGTCGGATTCGTTGGCGGAGCGGCGGCGGGCGTTGGAGCCTTGCCGCCAAGGATCTTAAACATCACCGTTCCGCAAGTCGGGCATTTGCCCTTGATCGCGCGCCGTCCGTTCTTCATGACTTCTTCCACCGCATCCACGATTTCCTTTTTGGCTTTGCATTTGACGCAATATCCTTCAGGCATAAAAATTGGCCGGCACAGCGCCTCATGCGCCGAGCCAGTTAATGCAAATACCTTACGGTTCGCGCCTCCCCAGCGTCAACTGGTAAAGGGAAAATCGTCGAAAACCGAGAAACTAAATTTTAACAAGCCACTAAATGCTAATTACTTGCAGATAATCGAGCCGAGGCGTCTCAGGTCGCTTGCGGCTCGGTTTTTGTGGATCCTTCACCCTGCGCCGCCATGTCACGCAAGGTGGTTTTAAGAATCTTTCCCGTTGCATTTCGCGGCAACGCCGGTAAAAAAATCACCCTCCGTGGCACTTTGTAGTCCGCCAATTTCGAGCGCACGAATTGTAACAAAGCTTTCTCATCCAACGTCGCGCCCTCACACGCCGCGACAAACGCCAATGGCTGTTCACCTTTGCGCGCATCGGGCACACCGATGACCGACACTTCTTTCACGCCGGGAAATTGATACATGACTTCCTCCACTTCGCGCGGATAAACATTGATGCCATTGACGAGCAGCATGTCTTTTTTGCGATCAGTAATGAAATAAAATCCGTCTTCGTCGCAATAACCAATATCTCCCGTCAACAGCCAGCAACCGCGCATCACTTTTGCCGTCTCCTCCGGCTGGTTCCAATAACCCATCATCACATTACCACCCTTGACGCACACCTCGCCGATTTCTCCAGCGGGCAGAAGATTCCCCGCATCATCCTGAATGCTCACTTCCACATTTGGAATGGGCTTGCCGATCGAGCCAGCCTTGCGCGGTCCGTTCAATGGATTTTTGGTCACCACCGGGCTCGCCTCGCTCAAGCCGTAGCCTTCGATCATCGGAAAAGAAAATTTCGCCGCAAATTCATTCAGCACTTGCACCGGCAACGGCGCTGCGCCGCTAATGGCCATGCGCAACGAGGGCAGGGGAATCGTTGCGGGCGCGCTGACCATGCTGCGAAAAAATTGTGGGATCGCCGGCAAAATGGTCGCCTGCCGCTGGATGATTTCCTGAAACACATTTCGCGGCGGATGCAACGATCGAATCAAAACCATTGAGCCACCCACCAGCAGCGGCAAAAAAACTCCCACCATCAGCATAAAACTGTGAAACATCGGCAGTAACACCGCCATGCGATCTTCATTCACGCATTGCAGCACGAGACGGCAACTTTCCACATTGTGAAGCAGGTTGCCGTGCGAGAGCATCGCCCCCTTCGGCCGTCCCGTCGTTCCCGACGTATATATAATAACCGCCAAATCCGTCTCCACTCGCAGCGGCGGCTCCGGCTGTTTTACTTCGAGCGAGCCCTGCGCAAAAATCTCTACCTGCACGCAACGCAAATCCGGCCGTAAATCCGAAATCGCCGGCAAAGCCTCCGCCAATGCCGCGTCGGTCACCAGCACATCCGCGCCCGCATCGGCCAAAATGAACGCGACCTCGGGCGCCTTGAGAAAATTATTGATCGGCACCACGACGCCGCCCGCCTGCAAAATCCCGAACAGCACCGGCACAAATTCCGGGCAATTTTTCAGCCAGAGCGCCACTCGATCGCCCGGTTGCACACCCACGACGTGCTGCAAATATCCCGCCACCCGCGAAGTCTCGTTCAGCAATTCTTCGTAAGTATATTCGCGGTCGCCCCAATACAACGCCGTCTTATGCGGATTCGACCGCACGACCTCTTCAAATTTAGTCGCTAAATTCATTGATAAAATGAGTCGCAAAAACTAACTCGCCCGCCCGCCCTTCGCCAAGCCTTAACCGCTTTGCCGAGGAATATTTCGTTCGTGCAAAAATTCATTTGCTCAAAAGATTATTTTTCGTCATGCGCCTTTCTCATGGTCGCGATGTCCAGCTTCACCATTTTCATCACCTCGCGCATGACGCGATTCGAGGCGGCGGGATCACCGCACAACAACTCCGGCAGAATGGCCGGCACGATTTGCCACGACACACCAAACTTGTCCTGCAACCATCCACATTGAATCTCTTTGCCGCCACCACCGGAAAGCTTTTCCCAATACTCGTCAATCTCTGCCTGCGAATCGCAATTCACGACAAATGAAATCGCCGGCGAAAACGTGAACTGCGGCCCGCCGTTCAAAGCACAAAACTCCTGTTCTTCGAGCAAAAATGAAACCGTCATGACGCTTCCTTTCGGCCCCGGTCCCGTGTCGCCGTAATGTGACGTGTTCACAATCTTCGAATTCTTAAAAATCGAAACATAAAAATTCGCCGCCTCTTCCGCCCGGCCATTGAACCATAAAAAAGGGAGTAATTTTTTGAATCATGCAAGCATCCTAGTTCAATCAATCCAGATTTCCCAGTTTCCATTTTGCGGTCTTTTAAAATCAGCGTTAAAATACGTGTTCCGTGGTGGCTAATTTTCATGCCTTCGCAGCCCTCCGCGCCTCCGTGTCTCCGCGGTTAGTTTCTGCGCTCAAAATTATTGCAACTTGAACTTTGACTTAAAAACATGACATTTATGTAAGTGATTGATAATGACGTAAAACTAACCGAACTTTCAGCCCGCCTGCGTGCCGCGCCGTGGGTCGCGCTCGATACCGAAGCGGACAGTCTTCACGCCTATCCCGAAAAGATTTGTCTCATCCAAGTCACCACGCTCGATGGCGATGAACTCATTGACCCGCTCTCCGGCATTGGTCTCGCGCCGTTTCTCGAAGAGCTTCGCACGCACCGGCTCATCATGCACGGATCGGACTACGACCTGCGACTCTTTCGCAAGCACCACGAGTTCGTCCCGACCAGCATCTTCGACACCATGCTCGCCGCGCGGTTGCTCGGCATCACGCAATTCGGCCTGACCCACCTCGTTGCCCAATACCTCGGCGTCACGCTCGACAAAGGTTCGCAAAAAGCCGATTGGGCCCAGCGCCCATTGACCGAGCGCATGGAAGCTTACGCCCGCAACGACACCCATTATCTCAAGCCATTGTCCGACCGCCTCAAAGCCGAATTGGAAGCCAAGGGCCGCCTCAGTTGGCAGGAAGAATCCTGCGCGCGCCTCATCGCCGACTGCGCTGAATTGCATCCGCCCGATCCTGATCAAGTCTGGCGCCTCAAAGGCAGCAGCAATCTCAGCCCCGCCAGCCTCGCCGTTCTGCGCGAACTCTGGCGCTGGCGTGAAACCGAAGCCACCGCTGCGAATCGTCCGCCCTATTTTATCCTTCGCCACGAAAGCCTGATTCAACTCGCCATCGCCGCCGTTGCCGGGCAGCCGCTTGAACCATTGCTTCCGCAAAAATTTTCCGACCGACGCCGTCATTCCGCCCTCGCCGCCATCCGCCACGGCCTGGCCGTGCCACGCAATGAATTACCCCAGCCCATTCGCCACACCTTTCGCCGCGTGAGCGACGCCCATAAACGCCGCGCCGCCGACCTTCAACAGCGCCGCGACACCCGCGCCCAGGAACTCGGCATAGACCCCACCCTCATCGCCAGCCGCGCCACCCTCCTCGACCTCGCCGAAGACTGGGACAAACACCAGGCCACCCTCATGTTCTGGCAACGCGAACTTTTAAAATAACACCAAATCTCGCGAAACTCCGAAAATTTTTCCCACGTTCGCGCATATACGCACCCATTCCCACTCAGTAGCCCGCATTCCAAAGGATTGCCCCGCTTTTCCCCTCCGTGTTCCATCCGTGGCTAAAACATTCGCCCTCAACCCCATCCACACAGTTACCGCACCACCTCAAACGCAAACCCCTTCAAATACTCTGTCTCCGAAATCGCCGGGATGATCGGATGATCCGGCGATTGGCTGTAAGTCGCCACCCGGCGCAACGTCCGCCGCGCATCATACGCCGCGTCCAAAATCACCGATTGAAACATATTCGCATCCACATGATGCGAGCAACAGAACGTCGCCAGCGTCCCACCCGCGCGCAACAGCTTCAACGCCCGCAAATGAATCTCCTTGTAACCTCGCATCGCGTCCGGCACCGCCGCGCGACTCCGCGTGAACGACGGCGGGTCCAGCACGATCGCGTCGAACCGCGGGATCACGCGCTCATGCGGCTTCACCGCCGTGTGCGCCTTGAGCCAGTCAAAAACATTCACCGTCTCAAACGAACAGTTGCCTGAAAGCCCATTCGCGGTCGCATTCCGCGTCGCCGCCGCCACCGCATCCGCGCTCTGGTCGAGCATGTGAACGTGCGCCGCCCCCGCGCGCGCCGCGTGCAAACCGAACCCGCCGAGAAAACTAAAACAATCCAGCACTTGCCCGCCCTTAACCAACTCCGCCACCTGCTGATAATTCACCTGCTGATCCAAATACAAACCCGTCTTGTGTCCGCCCAAAATATCCACCTCAAATTTCAGCCCGTTCAATTTAATGCCCACCGGCCCATTCAATTCGCCCGACAACATCCCATTCGCATCCGCCAACCCCTCGAATTTGCGAAACGCCGAGTCATTCCGTTCCACGATGCAGCGCGGCGAAAAAATCTCCTGCAACGCCGCGACGATCATCGCCTTCCGCTGGTCCATTCCTAGCGCCGAAGTCTGCACGACCAGCACATCCTCATATTTATCCACGATCAACCCGCTCAGAAAATCGCTCTCCGCATTCACAACGCGAAACGACGTTGCCTCCGGCAAATGTTTCTTGCGCACCGCCAGCGCCGCGCGAATCCGCTCTTCAAAAAACGACGCGTCCACCGTCACGCGCTCCGGCGAAAGCAGCCGCACCAAAATTTTCGAGCGCGAATTATAAAAACCCACCCCAAGAAATCGTTGGCGATGGTCCTTCACCTGCACCAGCGCGCCCTCCGCCGCCTGCTGCGTCACGCGCAACACCGACCCGCTGTAAATCCACGGATGCCCCGCCACCACGCGATCGGCCTCACCGGGACGCAGCAACACCGTCGGCAATGAAGAATTTGGAGCAGAACCCTCCGGCTCAGTCGAAAGGGCAGGGGACGAATCGGTTTTTTTCATAATTTTTGTAAACAGTAATTTGTATGCCTCGCTTAAACGCGAAACAGCCGGCCACTATAACTCACCCACTCAACAATGAAAGACCATTGTCAGCGTATAACAACAAACCTAAAGCCGCCTCGTTAAGTTGGCTTCCAACCAAATTTGTAGGAACGAAATATTTCAGGGCGGACAAGTCGGAACTGCCGCTCCGCCATCCGAAGTCCCGCAGGGACGGCAGATCTTAGCCCAGCAATTTATTGCTGGGTTCCAATCGCTCCCATTCCAAGTCCCGTAAGGGACGAAAGAAAACCTCCCAAACACAAAACCGATTCAGCCTCAAGCAAGCCATCCTCAATCAGTGCTGACGGTGCCTTCCAAATAATTTAACGAACGGTGGTACACTGACCATATCCAAATCTGTAAAACTATGTTCAAACCACCCAACACTTCTCATTAACCCCCGGCTTCAGCCGGGGGAACTCGACTCCTCATCAAACCCACTATTCCGAGCGCAGCGAGGCAAGCCCGTACGCCACCACCAAAATCCAATCACCACAAGTCTCTCCCCCTTAAACCCACCACACAAAAAACCTACCCCCGCCTCACCGCCGCCAACCACGTCGCCGTTACCATCGCCACCAAACCAATTACACAAACAAAATTCACCCGCTCACTTCGCGCCCATCCTTTTGGAATAAAAACCAATCCCGCCCCCAGCGCCAGCCCGCCAATAAATCCTCCCAGATGCGCCGCCGTATCCGCCTCTGGCGAAACCCCAAATAAAATAAACAACATCACTCCCGCCGCCACGCCGCCGAGCGCATATTTCACAGACCCGCGCCCCCAATTTTCGCGCCGCAACGATTGTGCCGCCAGCAACCCCAGCGCGCCCATCACCATCCCCGACGAACCCAGTCCCACGAACGGATGCGCGTTCAGCGCGAGCGACGCCAGATTTCCCATCGCCCCTGCCAGATACGCCGCAAACAATCCCGTGCCCGTTCCATAAACACCCATGGTCAATCCGACCAGCACAATTCCCAGTGATAAATTTTCCGCCAGATGCGCCATGTCCGCGTGCAACGTCATCGCCGTAAAAATTCGCCACCATTGTCCGCCCGAAACTTTCGCGCTATTCATCACGCCGCTGTTTTCGATTGCCGGAAACTGCACGCTTAACCAATAAAATAAAATCATCACCGCCGCCCACGCAATACAACCCCAGCTAAAATAAGCCTCGCCGTTCGGCAACACTTCCCGCCATGGCCATCCACGATTTTCGATGCGATACAGCCGCAGCGTCTTGAGCGCGCGCTCCATTTCTTGGCCGGAAACTTCGAGCATCCAACCTTCATCACCAGCGGGAGAGAGCACCGTCGCCTCAATGCCCTGGCTCAACAGCACCAGGCTCCAGTCCATCGCCTGCCGACGCGACCGCACGGGAATTCTTCCCGCGCCATAAGCCGGAGCCATTGCTTGATGAAAATCCTGCACCTGCGCCAACGTAATCCTCCTCCAAAAAATTTCCAATTCATTACAAGAGCCAAATTATTTTAAGTCTTCCTGAACTGAAAACTTGAAACTTGAAACTGAAAACTTCTTCTCACTCCCCCAACTTCTTCAACACCCCCGCCAACTTCGGCCCGACCCGTTTTAATTGCCGGCTATGCGCCCACGAAAGTTTCGCCAGCACACCTTCGCCCCGCGGTGTCAATCGGATGATCACGCGCCGCCGATCTTCCGCCGAAGGCCGCCGCACCACCAGCTTCTCTGCCACCAGCCGGTCCACGAGCCCGACTGTGCTGTGATGTTTTAATTGCAAACGCTCCGCGAGTTCACCCACCGTCACCGCCTCGCGTTTCGGAAATCCTTTGATCGCGAGCAGTGCCTGATGCTGCTGCGACGTGATGCCCGCGTCGTGCGCCGCGTTTTCGCTGAAATGAATGAATCGCCGCAACGCGTAACGAAATTCCGCGAGCGCCTCATATTCTGCCTTGCCAAGCTGCTGTTTGATTCGTGCCATGCGCAAACAAGATAACATGAACGATTAAGGGAGGCTACACTGTAATTGACATATATCGTGGCACGATATATTGTCATTCTGTGTTAACACAAACAGAGACACTTGATCCTGCGGCCGCGACCCCTCGTCCTGCAGATGTTGAAATCGGGGCTGAATCGGATCTTCGCGATTTTACCACCAACCGCCGCGTTCTCACCTTGTCTGCGATGGCCTTGGTCATCGGCTCCATAAGTGCGGTCGTAGCTTACGTCCTGATCTGGCTGATCGCCGTCATCACCAATCTTTCCTTTTATCAAAAATTTTCCTCCGCCTCGGCGGTGCCCCAGGGAAATCATCTCGGCGCGTGGGTGATCATTGTCCCGGTCATCGGCGCTTTGATCATCGGCGTGATGGCGCGTTTCGGTTCCGATAAGATTCGCGGTCACGGCATCCCGGAAGCGTTGGAGGCTATTCTTCTCGGGCGCAGCCGCATCCAGCCCAAAGTCGCACTTTTAAAACCGATTTCCGCCGCCATCTCCATCGGCACCGGCGGCCCGTTTGGCGCGGAAGGCCCGATCATCATGACGGGCGGCGCGCTCGGTTCGATCTTCGCGCAGCAATTTCACATGAGTGCCGCCGAGAGAAAAACCTTGCTCGCCGCCGGTGCGGCGGGCGGCATGGCCGCTATTTTTGCAACTCCGGTCGCCGCGGTCTTGCTCGCCGTCGAGCTTCTGTTGTTCGAGTGGAAGCCGCGCAGTTTTATTCCGGTCACTGTGGCCGCTGTGATGGCCTCCGTATTGCGCGTGCCGCTGCTCGGCGCGGGGCCGATTTTCCCGGTGCCACCTCACCTTGCATTGTCCGGTAATGAACTCCTCGTTGCGGCGGGCCTTGGCATTGTCACTGGATTTGCCTCCGGCCTTGTCACCAGCATCGTTTACGCCTGTGAAGATTTCTTTCACAAAATTCCGATTCATTGGATGTGGTGGCCCGCCATCGGCGCGGTCTTCGTCGGCATCGGCGGCTATATTGAACCGCGCGTCCTGGGCGTCGGTTACGATACGATTCACAGTCTTTTGAACGGCGACCTCATCGGCACGGTGGTGATCAGTCTGCTGGTTGCCAAGGCGGTTGTCTGGGCAATCGCGCTGGGCTCAGGAACCTCCGGCGGCGTTCTCGCGCCATTATTGATCATCGGTGGCGCGCTCGGCGCATTGCTCGGAAAATGGATTCCCATCGGCGACGCCGGTTTGTGGGCGACGATTTGCATGGCCGCAATGATGGGCGGCACAATGCGCGGTCCGTTGACTGCGGTAGTCTTCGCGGTCGAACTGACGCACGACTTCAATATCCTCCCCGCCTTGCTCATCGCTTCGGTGGCCTCGCTGGGCGTCACGGTTTTGTTGATGCGCCGTTCCATTCTCACCGAAAAACTCGCGCGCCGTGGCCAGCACGTCACTTGCGAATACAGTATTGACCCCTTCGAATTCGCGCGCGTTGGCGATGTCATGGAACGCGATGTTCCCACCGTGCCCGCGACTATGCTGCTGACCGAACTTTCCGATCGCATTGCCCAGAACGACCCCGCGCTGACCCGCCGCCAGGGCACGCTGGTGACGGACGAGCAAAATCGTTTATACGGCATCATCACCCGCGGCGACATCGTCCGCGCCCTGCGCCAAAACGAAAATTCCACGATGACCGTTGGCGAGGCTTGCAGTAGCAATCTGGTCGTCGCTTATGCGGATGAACCTCTGCAAAACGCGCTGACCAAAATGCTCGACCGCAACATCGGCCGCCTTCCCGTCGTTGGCCGCAGCCAGCCGTCGAAAGTCATCGGCTATCTGGGCCGCGCCGCGATTCTCTCCGCTCGCCGGCGTCTGCACGAAGAGGAAAATATTCTTCAACGCGGCTAAAATTTAATGCGATTGCCAAAATCGGGCGGCCTCTGGCCGCCTGAATTTACTCGCCAATTTTTCACGCCCAATTACACTTTCACCGATGTTCAAGATCATTCTGATAAAATTGTTGATCGCCGCGATTTCCGGCACGGTGATTCTCTGGGCGCTTTGACATGCGGCCGTTTCTTTATTTTCGCGATCCACTTTTCCTCATCGGTTGCGCTGCCTACGCCCTCAATCGCTTCGTCGTCAAACACTACATCCATCGCGGATTTTTCCACGACCACTTCAACGATTGCTGGCTGATCCCGTGCGCCTTGCCGCCCGTTCTCTGGCTGCATCAACGCCTTGGTCTTCGCCCGCACAACGCGCCGCCGCAATTTCTCGAAATCTTTGCCCACCTGATTTTCTGGTCTCTGCTCTTCGAGTGGATTGGACCAAAATTTGTTCACGGAACCACCTCCGACCCGATGGACGTGGTCGCTTATTTCACCGGTGGCCTCATCGCCTGGATATGGTGGCAGCGAGATAGCTGGCTCAAGGCTCGTCCCGCCCATGAGTTTTGACACCCTTGCGCCGTATTATCGCTGGATGGAAATGGTCCTCGCCGGACAAACCATGCACCGCTGCCGCACGGCTTTTCTCGACCAGGTTCCTACCGCGCGAAATATTCTTCTCCTCGGCGAAGGCCACGGTCGCGCGCTCGTCGAATGCCGCCGCCGTTTTCCCGCTGCGCAAATCACCTGCGTTGATGCCAGCCATAAAATGCTCGATCAGGCGCGGCGAAATATAGCTCGCCACCAATTATCTTCAGCCCGCATCGAATATCTCCCGGTTGATGCTCTCGCCTGGCAGCCTCCCGCAAAAAACTACGACCTCATCATCACCAACTTTTTCTTCGATTGCTTCCCTGCGGAGCAATCAAAAATTCTCGTGGAAAAACTCGCCGCTGCTTCCACCGAAGACGCCAATTGGCTCGTCGCCGATTTTCAAATTCCAACGCAACGCTTAAAACGGCTCCGCAGCCAGCTAATCGTCTGGATGCTCTATCGTTTCTTCCGCATCGCAACTCGTCTGTCCGCGCGCGCTCTTACTCCACCCGATGATTTTTTGCGCGCTTCCGGCTTTAAACTTTCGCGCCGCCTCGAAAACGACTGGGGTCTTTTCCGCAGCGATTGGTGGCAGCGCGATCCTCAATTCCTCAGCGCTTAAACTTGATCACGAAGACCACGGCGTCTTTCGCGGGCCACGAATGCGCCGGTTGAATCACTAGCGCGTCCGGTGTTTGCTGCCATTGCAATTTTTCCCGGCTTCCCAGCAAAGTCACTTCAGTCACGGCCTTGTCCGCCGCGCCGCTCGCGAGGCCCAATGATTTTATTCGCAGCGCATCGCTGGGCACACCCAGCGCAATGGCATAAAGCGTTTTCCCGCGCGTGGTGAAACGAATGTCATTCGCATTGAACGCATAATTTTCCTTAAAGTTTCCGCCCGCCACGACCGTCGGCCCTTCGCCATAAATTTTCCACGGACGCGTTTTGAAAATCGCTTCGCCATTCACCTTCATCCACGCCGCCATCTCTTTCAGAAAAACTTCCATTTCCGGCGGCAAACTTCCGTCGGGATATTGGACGACGTTCAAAAGCAAATTTCCATTTTTGCTCACGATGTCCGCCAACAGATGGATCACTTGCCCGGTCGTCTTGTATTGATCGTTCGTCCGAAAAAACCAATCGCCCGTTGAGGTATCCGTCTGCCACGGGTAAGGCTGAATATCGTGCATTCCTCCGCGCTCCACATCCTGCACGCACGAACTGTCAATGAACTCGCCCGAATTAACTTTTTTACAATTATAAACCGCCTCCAACCGGCCGTGATGCCGAAGCATATTCGCATTATAAAATTGAGCCACCAGCGTGCGGCCCACGTCCCCGAACGGCATTCCGCCATCGCTATAGAGCAGGTCGGGATGATATTGATCCACGACATCATAAATGCGCGCAAACCATTCCTGATGCCATTCGGAATTGGTCGAATACCATGCTTTATCGCCCGTATCCGCAAGCGGATGATAAAGGTCCTGATACTTCGGGTCTGCGCCATCATAAGGCACACCAGCAAACGGACCAGTTTTGTCCGAGCGATGGCTGGCTTGAAACCACGTGAAACTCGCGCCGAGATGTTCCGAGACGCCAAAACGCAGTCCTTGTTTCAACGCCTCCTTTTGCCAAAGTCCTACAATATCTTTATGCGGCCCCATCTCCACGGCATTCCACTTGTGATATTTTGAATTCCAGTTATCAAAATTATCGTGATGCACCGCCTGTGCGACGAAATAATGCGCGCCCGCCTTTTTATAAAGCTCCATCAATCGCGCCGGGTTCCATTTTTCTGCATGCCATTGAGGAATAATGTCCTTGTAACCATTCGTCGAAGGATGCCCGTAATCCGCGAGATGAAATTTATAATCCGGGCTGCCTTCCTCGTACATGATTCGCGCATACCAATCGCCATGTTCGGGAACTGCCTGCGGTCCCCAATGCGCCCAAATGCCAAACTTCGCGTCACGAAACCAATCCGGACATTGGTACTCCTTTAGCGAATCGGTGGACGCCGTAAACTTTCCCTGAACCAAAGGAAGCTGCCCCGGCGCCGGAATCAAACGCGCGTTCGTCTCCGGCGGATACGCCGCCTGTGCGGCAGTTGCCAAAACGACAAAAGATAAAATCGCCGCGAGCACGCAAGCTGATGAATTTGTGGGCATGAAAAATATTAATCGAGAGCCGGGCGGTAAATCAATCCCGGCCTTGCGCCAATTAATTCGCAATGATGTTGATAAATTCCGCCACTGAAGCATCCTATGGCGTGGCGTACGCGCCTCCATCCAACACCGATGAAGAAACTTTTTATTTTGATACTGATCGCCGCGGCGGTTGCCGGCGGCATTTATTATAACGAAACGCACCAACCCACGGCGATTGTACTGACCGGCATCGTCACCACCGATGAGACGATTGTAAGTTCGGAAATCCAGGGCCGCTTGCAACAACTTCTCGTCAAGGAAGGCGACGCCGTCACCAACGGCCAGTTGCTCGCGGTCATTCAGTCGCAGATGCAACAGGCGGACGTCGCCTATTACGCCAGCAGTGAACAGGAATTTGCGGCGCAGGTTGCTCAAGCCCAGGCCGACCTCGAAAACGCGAAGTTGACTTACGACCGCGAGGAGGGGTTGCACAAACAGGACGTCGAATCCCAGCAGGCTTACGACCAGGCGCGCACCGGTTATGCAGGAGCGAAAGCGCGCGTGGATGCCCTCGCCCGCGGCGTCGAAGCCGCCCGCGCGCAAAAACAAAAAGCGGACGTCCAACTCGGCCACACGCAAATTTTCGCGCCGATCACCGGCATCGTGGACACTCGCGCCGCCTTGCAAGGCGAAGTTGTCAATCCCGGGCAGGCGATTGTCACGCTGATTGATCAGGACAATTTTTGGGTCCGCGCCGACGTCGAAGAAACTTACGCCGACCGCATTCATCCGGGCGATAAATTGCCGGTGAGATTGCCTTCGGGTGTCGAGCGTGACGGCACGGTTTTCTATCGCAGCGCCGATGCCGATTACGCCACCCAGCGCGACGTCAGCCGCACCAAGCGCGACATCAAGACCTTTGAAATCCGCCTCCGCTGCGACAACCACGACCGCGCGCTGGCGCTCGGCATGACCGCCTACGTCACCTTGCCCCTGGCCAAACCGTGAGCACCTTCGACATCGAAGTAAAAGATCTGGTGAAAAAATTCGGCGACTTCACCGCCGTGAGTGGACTGAATTTTAACGTCGCCCACGGCGAAGTCTTCGGACTGCTCGGTCCCAACGGCGCCGGCAAATCCACGCTCATCCGCATGCTCACCACGTTAGTGCCGCCGACCTCCGGCACGGCGTTGATCAATGGCTTCGACATCGCCCGGCAGGCGACCGACGTGCGCCAATCCATCGGCGTCATACCGCAGGCGATGACTTCCGACCTTGATTTGAGCGCGGTCGAAAACATGACCATCTTCGCCAAGCTCTACGGCATCCCGCGCGAAAAACGCAACGCGACGATCAAACAACTCCTCAAGGAAGTGGACCTCGAAAAGTGGGCCGACAAACCGGTGAAGAACTTTTCCGGCGGCATGCGGCGGCGTCTTGAAATCGCCCGCGGTCTCGTGCACGAGCCGAAAATATTCTTTCTCGACGAACCGACCACCGGCCTCGATCCCGTCTCGCGCGTCGCCGTGTGGGAGATGCTGGTTCGGCTCAAGCGCGAGCGCGACTTGACGATTCTCGTGACCACGCATTACATGGATGAGGCGGACAAACTCTGCGACCGCATCGCCATCGTGGATCACGGAAAACTCGTTGCGCTCGATTCGCCGTTGCGATTGAAAGCTTCCATTCCCGGCAAAAATATTCTCGAAGTCAGTTTTGGCCATGTGCCCGAACATTGGACGGAAACTTTGAAAACCTTGCCGGAAGTCGCCGAAGTGAAAGCCGATCAAAATATTTTCCGCATCGCATCGCATAACGGCCCGCGAACCACGATCGCGTTGATGGAAGCTTCGCGCGATGCGAATGCTCCCATCACGTCGCTATCCGTCCAGAGCACCACGCTCGACGATGTTTTTGTGCACTACACGGGCCATCAACTTCGCGACTCGTTGCAGGCGGCCACCGCGGCCAACAGTCCGTTCCTCATGCAACGCGGATAATTTTATGCATCGAGTTTGGGCCATGATTGAACGAGATTTGCGGCGCTTCCGGCGCAGCCCGGTTCTCGTCGTGGTGTCCATCATCATGCCGCTCGTGCAACTCGTCGTGCTCGGTTATGCGTTCGGCGGAAAAATAAAAAATCTCCACGTTGGCGTCGTTGACCAGGATCACGGTGTGCCCGCGATCAAGCTCAAGGAAATGTTCCAGGCCATCTCCGTCAACGCGCGCACGTTTGACCCCGTTCCTTACGCCGACCTGGCGAGTGCCATGTTTGATTTGCGCAACGGCAAAATCAACGGCGTGCTGGATATACCGCCGCTGTTTTCCCGCAAGCTTCTCGCCGGCGCGAATCCGCGGATTGCGCTCGCAGAAGATAACACCGATCAATTTTCCGCCTCCGCCTTGGAAGGAAGTTTTTCCTCGATGCTCGGCACGTACAATGCGCCGCGCGTTCCCGGACGCACGAGCGGCGCGGCGACCCTTTCCGTCGTCGAAGTCTATCCTTACGTGCCCTACATCCAATACCTGCTGCCGGGCACGATCGTGCTTGCGATTTTTGTGTCAGCGATGATCGGCGGCGGAATTATTTTCATTGATGACAAAGCGCGAGGCTTGCACGAAGGCTACCTCGTCACGCCGATTCGTAAATTTGAATTGATCCTCGGCTTCACCCTCTCCGGCGCGGCCAAGGCGATCATCGCCGGGTTGGTGCTGATCACCGTTGGCTCGATCATCGCCGGAATTCCCGATCCCTTGAATCCATTGCGGATGGCGCGAATGTTTTTGCTGGTGATGGCGACCTCCATGGCGCTTATCAGCATGATGTTTCTCATCATGGTTCGCATCAGCGATCCGCTCGTGCCGCGCGCGATATTCGGCATGCTCAATACCGTGTTGTATTTTCCGAGCGGTGCCGTTTATCCCGCCGAATCCTTTCCGGCCTGGATGAAAGTCATTTCCGTGGTGGACCCTTTTACCTACGCGGTGCACGGCTTCAAAGAACTCGTGCTCAAAAACACCGACCTCATGGCCATCCGTTACGACCTCGCGTTTCTCGTCGGCTTCACGATGCTAACCATGGCCTTGGCGACGCTGCTTTTTAAGAGAACATTGTGACGGAAGTCGCGATATCTACTGTGCGGCATCAAGAAGATTCACGCTGCACTCAACTCACGCGCGTGAGGGATGTCGTTTGTTTGAAGGGGACGAACTTGGTCGCGTTCTAAAGTAAGCAGCGCAACCGTATGCCCGCCATAAGCGACAAATTCCACTTCAAAAGCTAATCCCTGGCGATAAACTAGCACAACCGCACCCACGTCACCGCGAGTCAGCCTGTAATTAGGCAAATCGCAGGTCAAAGCCACTGCGTCTAATTCTTTAATCATGCTCGTAGTCTCGTAGATAAGATATTCCTTTGAACGAAGGCATTTAACACATTGGTTCTAAATTCAGACACCTCGCGCGCATCTCAATTTCTGCTCCTAACGAAACGTGCAGAGCAAAAAGTCTTACCGTGCCGCTTTTCCAAAACCTGGCCATTGTCGAAACTGATTCTATAAACATGACGCGTCTGCCGGAGCTTTAGAGGAACAGACAAGTGCGTTTTATGGTTCCAAGCTCCGTTAGGAGCGCCATGTTTATAATATTATTTACGTTAATCTCCCAAGCTCCAGAGGAGCGGCATCTACCGAAATGTGCCCTTTCGAACTTGTAAGAAACTCAGTTGCGCTTAATCAGATTCACGTAAATCAATTACCGAGCGTTTAAAGATACCGCACACGAGGTTGACTTTTCACGCCTTCTGAAGAACATTTACCGGCAAGGAAGCGCGGGCGCAACTCAGGCGTTCGCAAGGCCACCTTCGCACGACATTCAAGTCGCATTTGATTACTCGTTCCGTGTGATTTTGCCGACTTGAAGTCAGCGTTGATTTTACGGCCAAAGCCCCTTGAGAAATCCTGTTTCAGGACAACGCCCAAAAAACCCAATATGTCTGGTAGAGTCAAGTTAAAACCCCCAACTAATGGTGTTTTCTCGCTCAAAAAAACGACAAATAATCGTTGTGTTTAAGTGCGTTTTTTCCTATTGTTTGAGCATCAATTTTGAGCCGCAAATGGCTCGTTTCAGTCGCTGCTTTTTATGTCAAAAGAATCCGAATTAGACGATAGCACTTCCGTCGTTGCGCCCGCCGCCGCAACCGAAAATTATGACTCTTCCAAACTCGGTAAATTGGAGGGGTTGGAGGCTGTCCGCAAAAAGCCGGGCATGTATATCGGCGGCACGGATGAGCGCGCCTTGCATCATTGCGTCACTGAAGTGCTGGATAATTCCGTGGACGAATATCTCGCCGGCAAGTGCGATCAGATTGACGTCACGATCCACGTGGACGGTTCCATTTCCATCCGCGACAACGGCCGCGGCATTCCCGTTGACATCCATCCGCAATATAAGATTCCCGGCGTCGAATTGGTTTTGACGACGCTGCATTCCGGCGGAAAATACGGGCAGGGCGGTTACACCTATTCGGGCGGTACCCACGGTGTCGGCGCCAAATGCGTGAACGCGGTGTCCGAATGGTTCTCAGTGGAAGTCTCGCGCGATGGGCAGGTGTATCACATGCGCTTCGAGCGCGGCAAGACCACCAAGAAACTCGAAGTCATCGGCAAATCCAAAGGCACCGGCACGCTCGTCACGTTCAAGCCCGATCCGGAAATTTTCCGGGACACCACGGATTTTAAGGCGGAACGCATCAGCCAGCGTCTGCGTGAGCTTGCGTTTCTCAATTCCGATCTCAAGATCACGTTCCTTGATGAACGCGTCCCGACCGCGACGCGCGAAGTGTTTTATTACAAGGATGGCATCCAGGAATTCGTCAAGCAGTTGAGCAAAGGCAAACAGGTTTTGCATCCCAAACCGATTTCCTTCACCGGCCGCCGCGCCTACGAAAATCAGCAGGACGGTCCCAAGGCCGACATCATTGCCGATCTCGTGATGCAGTATAACGATAGTTACAACGCGCAACTGCTCAGCTACACCAACACCGTCCACAATCCCGATGGCGGCACGCATCAGGCGGGTTTCCGTTCCGCATTGACGCGCGCGGTGAACCAATACGCCAAGCAAAACGAGTTGCTCAAAGAAAAAGATCCCAGTGTCACCGGCGATGATTTGCTCGAAGGCTTGGTCGCGGTGATTGCCATCAAGCATCCCGATCCCAAGTTCAATAATCAGCCCAAGGAAAAACTGCTTTCACCCGAAGTCGAAGGCATCGTGAGTTCCATCACTTACGAAGGCTTGATGTCGCACTTCGATGCGAATCCTCCGGTGGCGAAAAGAATTTTGGAAAAAGGTCTCAACGCCGCCCGCGCTCGCGAGGCTGCACGCAAGGCCCGCGAAGCCGTCCGCAAATCCGCGCTTACGGGCGGTGGTTTGCCCGGCAAGCTGGCCGATTGTTCCGATCGTGATCCGGCGAATACTGAGGTCTATATCGTCGAAGGTGATTCCGCCGGTGGCTCCGCCAAACAGGGACGCGACCGCAAGTTCCAGGCGATTTTGCCGATTCGCGGCAAGCTCATCAACGTGGAGAAAGCGCGTCTGGACAAGGTGCTTCAGAACAACGAAATCCGCACCATGATCACCGCGGTCGGCACGGGAATCGGCGACGGCGAAGGTGAGGGGGCGTTCAACATCGAGAAGCTCCGCTATCACAAGATCATCATCATGACCGATGCCGATGTGGACGGTTCGCACATCCGCACATTGTTGCTGACATTTTTCTATCGCCAGATGCCGGAACTGATCAAACGCGGTTTCATTTACATCGCGCAGCCGCCGCTCTACCAGATCACGCGCAAAAAACGCGTCGAATACGTGGAAGACGACGCGCAACTGAATCGCATTCTCATCCAGATCGGCACCGAGGAAGTGCGCTTGCGCGTTCTCGCCGACAACAAGGAACTGTCGCAGAGCCAGCTCGCGGAAATTTTGGAACTGCTCGAATCGCTGGATAAGTATGCTCGCGCGTTGCGCCGTCACGGCGGTGACTTCAATGATTTCGTCGAGCGCCGAACGGCGAACGGCGAATTGCCGCGTCATCTGGTCAAAGTGCGCTCCGGCAACGACGAGACAGTTCATTATTTTCACACCGAGGAAGACCTCGCGAAATTCAGCGCGGAAAATGCCGACTTGAAACTGTTCGGCGAAGAAGAAGGCGATACCGATTTCATCGAAAAAGCGAAAACCGGCCCGACCCGCCGCGGCAAACACGTCGAGTTGCACGAGAGCAAGGCCATCGGTGATTTGCTGGGCAAGCTCGGCCGCAAAGGCCTCAACGTCGAACACTACTCCGCGCAGGACAAGCCGCTGTTCGAGTTGCTCGAAGGCGCAGGCGAAAAAGAAACGGCCAAGCCGCTGTTTTCCATCGCGGAGATTTTGAACGGCGTGCTGGAAGTCGGCCGCCAGGGTTTGCAGATCAAACGCTTCAAGGGACTGGGAGAAATGAACCCGTCGCAGTTGTTTGAAACCACGATGGACCCCAACAAGCGCAAGCTTCTGCGGGTGGACCTCACCGACGCCGTCGAGGCCGAGGAAATGTTCACCAAACTCATGGGCGACGAAGTCGAGCCGCGCAAACAATTTATCGAGGACAACGCACTGAACGTGCGGAACCTGGATATTTGATGCCGACCCTGCATGTCATTGCCGGACCCAACGGAGTCGGAAAAACGACCTTCGCGGACCGGCATTTGCCGCAGACCATACGGGAACTGGAATTTGTGAATGCTGATTTAATAGCGCGTGGATTGTCGCCTTACGATCCCGACTCCGTTTCGATGGAGGCGGGGCGCATCGCACTGTTGCGCATACGCCATTTGATCGCGGAACGCCGTTCCTTTACGTGGGAAACGACGATGAGTGGCAGGAGTGCTGTGACGTGGTTGCAAGCCGCGCGAAAATCGGGTTACGAATTAAAATGTTATTTTCTTTGGGTGCGCGATATTCAGACCACTCTGGATCGAATTCAGCAAAGAGTTTCGGAAGGCGGGCACAATATTGAACCGAGCGTTTCCAAGCGCCGCTTTTATAAGACCATTCAAAATTTCTTTGCGATCTACCGCCCATTATTTGATGCGTGGAAACTGATTCAGATCGAGAACACCGGCACTCGTCTGCTTGCGGTTGGCAAGAACGGTCGAGAAGCTATCCGTGATCAAAAATCCTTCGACAAAATCGCTTTAGAGGCAGGCTTGGATTTATGAAAAAGGAATTTGAACTATTCGATGAATCCACAATGGATGTGGAAGACCTTCAAGTGGAGCGCGACGCCCAACTTGCCGGGGTTGATGCCATTCGCCGCGCGCGCCGTTTTGGCACGTTCTATGTCATTTGTGAAGACGACAAGACAAAAAAGATTCCTCCTGACCAAACGGTTCCCTACGAAGAAAACCTCCTCGCCAGCGCCGCCCGGCTTGACCGCCGCATCGCTGAACTCCAGCAATCACAATCATCCGCTGCCGCCTTGAACGACCGTCCGCTGACCAACAATAGTTAATATTCCCATGGCTGATTCCAATAATCCCAACGACCCGCAAAATCCTGATCAACGTCCTCCAGGCGCGACTCCGCTATTCGCCGCCAACGAAAAAGTCGCGAAAATCAACGTCGCCGACGAAATCAAAAATTCGTTCCTCGACTATTCGATGTCCGTGATCATCTCGCGCGCTTTGCCCGACGTGCGCGACGGTTTGAAGCCTTCACAGCGGCGCATTCTTTTTGCGATGCACGACCTTTCGCTTTTTCCGAATCGCCAGCATCGTAAGTGCGCGAAAATTTGCGGCGATACCAGCGGTAATTACCATCCTCACGGCGAAGCGGTGATCTATCCGACCCTGGTACACATGGCGCAACCGTGGGCCATGCGCGAGCGGCTTATTGATGGCCAGGGAAATTTCGGTTCCGTCGAAGGCGACCCGCCCGCCGCCATGCGTTATACCGAAGCCCGCATGACCCATCTCGGCGCCGCCCTGATGGAAGACATGGACAAAGACACCGTTGATTTCGTCGCCAACTATGACGAGACACGCACGGAGCCCACCGTTTTTCCCGCCGCGTTTCCAAACCTGCTCATCAATGGCGGCACCGGCATCGCCGTCGGCATGGCCACCAACATGGCGCCGCACAATCTCGGCGAAGTCGTGGACGGCATTTGCGCGCAAATTGATAATCCGAACATCACGCTTCCGCAGTTGATGAAATTTATCAAGGGGCCGGACTTCCCGACCGGTTGCACCATCTGTGGCCTTGAGCCGATCAAAAAATATTTCGAAGACGGTCGTGGCAGCGTCAAGGTTCGCGGCAAAGTGGGCGTCGAACAATTAAAAGGCGGGCGCGAACAAATCATCATCACCGAAATTCCTTATAACGTAAACCGCGCGATCCTCGTCGAACGCATCGCCGAACTGGTCAACGAAAAGACCATCACCGACATCACCGCCATTCGCGACGAGTCGGATGAAAACACGCGCGTGGTGATCGAGTTGAAGCGCGACGCCATCGCCAAGGTGGTTATCAACAATCTCTATCAATTCACCGCGCTCGAATCCAGTTTCGCCGTCAATGCGCTCGCCATTGATCATGGCCGTCCCAAGACCCTTGGCCTCAAAGCCATTATCAGTTGTTACATCGAGCATCGCCGCGAAGTTGTGCTTCGCCGCACGCGCTTCGAGTTGCGCAAGGCTGAGGACCGCGCCGAAACGCTCGAAGGCTATCTCATCGCGCTCGCGAACATGGATGAATTCATCCGCATCATCCGCGGTTCGGCGAATCGTGAGGAAGCGCGCGTGAAACTGCTCGCGTTCGAATTTACCCGCGCGCAAGTGGAACAACTCGGCATTCTTATCCGCAGCGAAGCCCGGCTGACTGGCGGGCGTTATGCCTTCAGCGAAGCCCAGGCCAATTCCATTTTGGAACTTCGTCTCTATCAGTTGACCGGTTTGGAAATTGACAAGGTTCGCGCCGAATATGGACAGCTTATCGAGCGCATCAAGGACCTGCTCGATATTCTCGCCAAGGAATCGCGCGTGCTCGCGATCATCAAGGCCGAACTTCAAACCATCAAAGATAAATACGCCTCGCCGCGCCTGACCGATCTTGTTCCCGATGAAGGTGAAATCGCCATCGAGGATTTGATCGCGAACGAAGGCGTCATCATCACCATCACGCACAGCGGGCTTATCAAGCGCACCAATGTCAGTTCGTATCGCGCGCAACGGCGCGGGGGCAGGGGAGTGATCGGCATGACTACTCGCGAAGGTTCGGCGGGCGAGGGTGAGGCGGATGATTTCATCGAGCATCTTTTCACCGCCAGCACGCACGATTACCTGATGTTTTTCACGAACACCGGGCGCGTCTATGTCGAGCGCGTGCATGAGATTCCCGACATGGGCCGCGCCGCGAAAGGCCGCAGCATTGCCAACCTGCTCGAATTGAAGGCCGACGAAAAAGTTGCCGCGCTCATCCGAGTTATCTCCCGCACCGGCCCGAACAAGGAAGACGTCACCTGGCAGCAACCAGAGTTCCTATTTTTTGCGACGCAACAGGGAACCGTCAAGAAAACCGCGCTCGGAGAATTCAGCAACATGCGCAAGGGCGGCATCATCGCCATCGGCATTGACCCGGGTGACGCGCTGATCGCCGTCAAGCTCACCAGTGGCAATAACGAAGTTGTTCTCATCACGCGCGAAGGCCAAAGCATCCGCTTCTCTGAAGCAGACGTTCGCTCGATGGGCCGTCCCGCTGCCGGCGTTCGCGGAATCACGCTGGAAAAAACCGACGCCTTGGTGGCGCTGGAAGTGGTCGTGCCGAATGCCACCTTGCTTGTGGCCGGTGGCAACGGCGTCGGCAAACGCACCGACTTCGGTGAATATCGCGTTCAATCGCGCGGCGGCAAGGGCATCATCACCATGAAAACCACCGACAAAACGGGCGGCGTCGTCGGCGCGCTCACGGTACAGGATTCCGACGAGATCATGCTGATCACCGTCGGCGGACAGATGGTGCGCATCCCGGTCGCGGGCATCCGTGAAGCGGGCCGCAATACCCAGGGCGTAAAATTGATCAATCTCGATGCGAACGACAAACTCCAGGCGATCGCGCCCGTGATCAACGAGGAAAAAGAGGTCGCGGACAATGGCGAGCCCGGCGAACCGACTCCGCCACCGGCTGGTTGATCCGCCGGATTATTTTGCTCCGCAATTTTAAATCACAAACGCGCGGCTGCTTAAAACAGCCGCGCGTTTTGTTTACGCAATCGCTTAAAAGAAAAAAGAGACGCCCACTGCCGGGCCGGTTGCATTCACGCCGATATTACGGTCCCACAAGTCCGCGTTGGAAATATGTTGAAAGCGGTATTCGGCATTCAACGCGCAGCGCGGCGCGATGAAGTAATGAAAACCGAGCGCGGCATCCAGGTTGAAATTAAAATCCTTGCCGTCGTAATTGTGCGGAATATCGAGCGTCGTGCCGCCGCCACCGAGTTCGAGATACGGAACGAACTTCCAGTCTTGCGGGACGAAATTATAGCGGAACCAAAGTGTCGCGCCCGCGATATAACTTCCCGGCCCCTGATGAATCGTGGCTCCAAAAATTTCCGGCACCAATTCAAAGCTGCCGCGAAAAAAACTGTCGCCCTTGGGTTCCGTGACCATGAAGCCGGCCTCCGCGTAACCCATCGCGTAATCGAGGTTCGGCCGGTTCGAGCCGCGAATCACGTTCGCGTAAAAACTCGCGCCGCCCAAAGTGAATTCATGCCAGCCAAAACGAAAATTATCGTCAACGGAGTAAGTGGAAGACGAGTCCGCCTGGGCGAACAATGGCGCCGCCGCAGCCGCCATCACCAATAATTTCAAGCTATAGTTTTTTACAGTCCGTTTCATGTGCGCAAATTATATTTATCCAATTTTGTGGAGCTAGAAAAAAATGTCTGCCTAACGTCTCCGACATTAAAGCCTTACGAATTCCCGGAACAAAGTGAAAGTGTGCCGCCAATTTGAAATTTGTCAAATGCGTCACGGCGAAAGCCGTTCGATCAGCCAGGCTTGGCCGGGTTGGCGAACGTAACAAAAGCGATCATGCAGGCGGTTTGGACGTCCCTGCCAAAATTCAACCCGCGTTGGCGTTACGCAAAAACCACCCCAATACGGTGGCAGCGGCACGGTCTCACCGGGATATTTGGCCTCGAGTTCCGCAAGTTTTTTCTCGAGCGCAGCCCGGTCGGCAACCGCCTCGCTCTGATGCGAAACCCACGCGGACAGGCGGCTGCCCTTGGGGCGGCTGTTGAAATAATGCTCCGACTCCTCCCGCGAAACTTTGCTCACCGTGCCGGCGATGCACACCTGACGTTCCAGTTGCGGCCAAAAAAAAGTGAGCGCGGCATTTGGATTCGCATCCAGCTCGCGGCCCTTGCGGCTGTCGTAATTCGTGTAGAAAATGAATCCCCGCGCATCGGTATTTTTTAGCAGCACGATCCGCGACGAGGGACGTCCGTCCGCATCGGCGGTGGCGAGCGTCATGGCATTCGGTTCAGGAACGGCGGAAGCCACCGCCTGTTGAAACCATCTTGAAAATTGCGCAATGGGATCGGCGTCGAGGTCGGCACGACGCAAGCCCGCGAGCGTATATTCGCGGCGGTAGTCGGCTAAAGGCTTTTCTCCTGACATATTTTAATAAGCGAATTATGGCGCCGATCTGAATCAAAAATCAATCCGCGCTGGTCGAGCGGCGATCCACGCCCGCAATCTCCGGAGGAAAGGCCAGCGTACCGCGCCGATAATCCTTAATGCGCCATTGCAGGCACGGCCAGTATTTTTTGTGATTGCCCTGGTTGCGAGTTGGCCAATAAGTGTAAAACTCGCGATCAAGTTGTTGCAGTTCCGCAATATTCTTTTTCGCGTCGCGCTTCGCGGTGGCCGATTGTCCCGCGGCAAGCGACTGCTGCCATAACATAAATTTGCAAGAGTGCGCAGCCATGCGTGCGGCGAGATTCAATTCGGTTTTTAACATCTTTCCACTAGCGGAAGATGGCCGTGCTTGCTGAAGAATGGAAAGTTGTTTTTCCATTTCAGCCAAGGCGGCGCACACATTGTCTGGCGCGATCCGCGCGTAATATTTCAATCCATCGCGGCAAAACAGTTCGAGCAATTTTGGCGGCGGCGCTGCAATCGTCGCACCGAAAGGAGTGACGTTGGGAGCAAAATATTTAAATTTAGTGTGCGCGAATCCCAGTGCAAATGCAGCCTCGCCAGCTTTGCCACTCGGGTCTTCAAAAATGTCGCGATTAGCGACGGGCACGAGCAAATTTTCATCATAACTCGCCGCGCACCAACTCAAGGCGGCACCGGCAACATACGGAATGTAGCTCGCGGCCAGCGGTTGCATGTGGCCACCGTCGCCCCAATCGGTGTTGAGATAGCCGATGGCCCCGTGCTTGCGTCCCACGAGCGCGGCGGCTTTGAGATTGGCGAGCGCGGTGTCGTGACGTCCGATCAAAGTCATCCACGTGGACGTGCCGGGACAGACGTAAAAAGGAACCTTCGAGCGGGCAAAAATTGCGGCTTCTTTTTCAAAAGGATGATTCGCCTCGTAACCCCAATTCAGCGCGACGACATCGCGCGGCAATTCTTTTACCAATTCGGGATAATGCAAAATAATATCACCCCAAAAAAGCATCTGCTTTTTGCGCGCACGCGTTTCGCGATAAATCTTTTTTAAGAAATCAACATAGACCTGGCCTTTGCCAATTTTTTTGCACAAGGCTTCGCTTTGACCGCGGCCAAGATCCCAGGTTTCATCACAACCCACGTTAAAACGGTTGCTCGTAAAATTGGGAAGCAACTCATCATAGAGGCTGCGAAGAAAGGGCAGCGTGCCTGGATTATTTGACGCGAGCGTCGCGGGTTGACGCAGAAATGCGCCGCCCTGATCGGGCCACGCAGCGGAAGTTTCGGCGAGGCGTTTGAGCGGGGGATAAGCGAGCCAATAGCGGAGATGGCCGAACGAATTTTGGTTGGGAACAAGTTCGATGCCGAGTTTGCGGCAATGGGCATCCAATTTTAAAATGTCCTCACCCGTTAGCGCGCCCCAATCGCGCCACACCTCGGAATAATTCCGATAGGCAAATGTGTGCTCGGTGTAGAGTTGAAATTCATTGATCTTGAAATCGGCGAGCTGGCTGGCCAACTCGAATAAAGTTTCCAATCGCGGCACGCGTCCGCGCGAGACATCCAGCATCACGCCGCGATGCGGAAAATCCGGATAATCATGAATGATCGCACAAGGGATGCGTCGCCCATATTCACGAAATAATTGGCGCAGCGTCGCCACCGCCGCACGCAAACCTTCCTCATCGTGATAACCAATTTTAATTCCGTCCGCCGCGACCGTCAGCGAATAACTACCGGCAGATTTTGGCGCATCAAATTTAGGCGACGCCTGAATAGTCGGCTGAAAACCTTTTGGAACCGCAACCGCCAATTCAAGCTTAACACCAATCGCTTCCGCAGCGGATTGCAACCGAGCAGCGATCGGCAAAAGGACGTTGTCCCGTGGCAATGCGGGGTCGAGCAGCAACGTGGCATGCGGAGGCAACTCCAACGTGCCGGACCGACGTTTAAGCGACCGAGGGTAGGGGAGAAGTTTCAATTTGCCGCGCCCGCATCAACCTTGCGCCGGGATCATTCCCGATTGGCGGGCGTAATTGAAAAGACCGCCGGCGTCCACTACCGGCCGCACATCGCCGAGCGGTTTGAACGAACACACTTTGCCGGTCGCCTTCACCGTGACGCTCGAGGCATCAAGATCAACCGTGACGACATCGCCCGTCTTGAGGACGTCGCAAAGCCGGTCTTTGCACTCGCAAGGATAAAGCTCGCCGGTGGCAACGCAGTTGCGGAAAAAAATCCGGGCAAAACTTTCGGCTAGAATAATCCTGCAAGCGGCCGATCCCAGGGCAATCGGCGCGTGCTCGCGGGAACTGCCGCAGCCAAAATTGCGCCCGCCGACGACAATGGGATATTCGCTATCAAGCTGGCCGTCCTTGACAAAACGGGTCGGATACAGCGATTCGGGCAAACCGCACAACGCATAAGCGCCGAGCTTGATATATTCGTCGGGAATGGTCGGGACGAGGTTCAGGTATTGCGCGGGAATGATTTGATCGGTGTCAATGTTGTCGCGCACCACATAAACCGGACCAGTAAAAACTGTTTGCATGCGGACAATTTGACCCGTCGCGCGTGAGTTTTCAACCAGATTTAATTCGCGAGACGATTTGACCTATCGCCGCCCGCCGCGGCGTCGCTGCTTCTTGGCCCGATTCTTCAAATGACCATCAATCAACACCGCGGCGATGAACACGACCGTTATCAATACGATCACCATCAGCACGGCAATGGCAGGATTCTCTTCGATCGCGCGTTCCCACCGCAAAATTTCGGTATGCATGTCCATGCCTGTGCTGAACGCTCTTATAAAGAGAAACTTAAACGGCGTCAACCCTGCGGATTGCGCCACAGCCAAAAGCATTTTCTGAATCGAATCCCGCTTGCCCTGTGAAGGCGGCTTCCTATAATCGCGCGATGTTGGATATCAAATTGATCCGCGAACAAACGGATAAGGTCCGCCAGCGGCTCGCCACGCGCGGGGCAGGGGACGAGACCAAGCTTGACGAAATTTTGAAATACGACGAGCAGCGGCGCAAGCTGCTTGTCGAAGTCGAAGGTTTGAAGGCGCAACGCAACCGTGTGTCCAAGGAAATCGGCGCGTTGATGGGCCAGAAAAAAAATGCTGAAGCCGAGGAAAAGAAAAAGGAAACGCGCGATCTTGGCGACAAAATAACGGACCTCGACAAACAGGCCGCGGCCGCTGAGGCCTCGCGCGACGATTTGATGTTGCGCCTGCCGAATGTTCCGCACGATACGGTGACGGTTGGCAAAACTGCGGAAGAAAATCCCGAAATGCGCACGTGGGGCGCAAAGCCGGATTTTGCTTTCAAGCCGAAATCGCACACGGAATTATGTGAGAGTTTGAAGCTGGTGGATTTTGCGCGCGGGGCAAAGCTTTCCGGCAGCGGATTTTTGCTTTACACAAATTGGGGCGCGAAGCTCGAACGTGCGCTGATTCAATTTCTGCTGGAGTTGCACACGAGCCAGCACGGTTACACGGAAGTTTCACCGCCCTACATCATCAGCCAGGAATGCATGACCGGCGTGGGGCAATTCCCAAAATTTTTCGACCAGGCTTACGCGGTGCAGGAAGGCCAGGACAACTCCACGCTCGGAAAACTTTATTTGCTGCCGACCGCCGAGGCGCCGGTGGCAAACATTCATCGCGAAGAAATTTTGCCGGAGAAACAATTACCGATTCAATATTGCGCCTACAGTCCATGCTTCCGCGCGGAAGCGGGCGCGGCGGGCGTCGGCACGCGCGGGATGATTCGCGTGCATCAGTTCGACAAAGTCGAACTCATCAAAATCACGAAACCCGAGCACGGCTATAATGAATTGGAAAAACTCGTCGCGAACGCCGAACGCGTGTTGCAAATGCTCGGTCTGCATTATCGTGTGATCATGCTATGCACGGGCGACATGGGTTTCACCAGCGCGAAGACTTACGACATCGAGGTTTGGGCGCCAGGGCAGGGACAGTATCTCGAAGTTTCAAGTTGCTCCAACTGCGAAGATTTCCAGGCGCGGCGCATGGGCCTGAGATTCAAGACCGAGACGGGCGAAAATAAATTTCCACACATTCTCAACGGCAGCGGAACCGCGCTCGCGCGATTGTTCGTCGCCTTGCTCGAGACGTATCAACAGGCGGACGGCAGTGTGCTCGTGCCGGCGCCGTTACAACCTTTCCTCAAAACCGATCGCATCAAGAATTAACGGATATTTTCTCCCCGTCGCGCCGTTAAATCCAAAATGAAAATCCTGCTCGCCAGCAGCGAAGTCCATCCCTACTCGAAAACGGGCGGCCTCGCCGACATGGTGGGCTCGCTGGCCAAGGCCCTCGCCAGCGCGGGTCATCAAGTGGGAATCGTCACGCCGCTGTATCGCGGCATTCGCGAGCGGTTTCCGCGTATTCGCAAAATGGATTGGGCGATGGAATTGCCGCTCGGCACGCGCAAGGTGCAGGCCGAAGTGTGGAAATCCGAACCGGAACCTGGCCTGACAATTTATTTCATCAACCAGCCGGATTTTTATAATCGCGGCGGATTGTATCTCGACAGCAAGGGCGACTACGCGGACAACGCCGACCGGTTCATTTTTTTCTCCAAAGCGGTGGCGCAGCTCGCGCGTTTTTTGCCGTGGCAACCGGAAGTGGTTCACGCCAACGATTGGCAAACGGGATTGGTGCCGCTGTTGATGCTGCATCAAAAACTTCACGAAGGCTGGATCAACATTCCCAAGACCTGTTTCACGATCCACAATCTCGCGTATCAAGGCTATTTTTCCGCTGCGCAATATGAACTGACCAATTTGCCCAAGGAATATTTCAACCAGCACGGCGTGGAATCCTACGGGCAGATGAATTGCCTCAAGGCAGGCATCGCGTTCGCTGATGTTATCACAACGGTGAGCCCGCGCTACGCGCGCGAAATCACCACGCAGGAATCCGGCTGCGGCCTCGATGAATTATTGCGCCGTCGGCAAAAATCGTTGTTCGGAATTTTAAACGGTGTGGACTACGCGGAATGGAACACGACGGATAACTCGTTTTTGCCGTTCCCATATTCGTGGCGCAGCCTCGCAGGAAAAGCGAAGGACAAACTCGAGTTGCAAAAGGAACTCGGCTTGCCAATCGCGGCAAACGTCCCATTGTTCGGCAGCGTAACGCGGCTGGCAGACCAAAAAGGACTCGATATTCAATTGGGCGCGCTCGAGGAAATGTTGAGCACGAACATGCAGTTCGCCTTGCTCGGCAGCGGCTCACCGATTTTTGAAAAAGCGTATCGCGATCTTCAAGTGCGTTATCCCGGCAAAGTTGCGGCACGAATCGGATTCGACCAGGGGCTGTCGCATCGCATCGAGGCGGGTTGTGATTTTTATTTGATGCCGTCGAAGTTTGAGCCGTGCGGGTTGAACCAGATGTATAGCCTGCGTTACGGGACGATTCCCATCGTGCGCATGACCGGCGGCTTGGATGATTCAGTGGTGGACATCGTGGAAAATCGCGACCGCGCCACGGGCATCAAATTCGAGGAATATTCCGCGCGCGCGCTGGCCAAGGCGATGCGCAAGGCGCTCGTCCTATATGGCGAGCCGAAGCTGCTGCGCCATTACCAGCGCAACGCCATGCGCGCCGATTTTTCCTGGGACAGCATGGTTGGGCGTTATCTCGAAGCTTACCGGGCGGGCTGAGCCGTTTGTAAATGTGCTTTTCGGCGGGCCGCGATTTTGATTTCATGGGGGCATGTCCGATGCTGTGATTCGACGTTGTCCGCGCTGTGGGCGAAAGGCCCATGACCGGATGCTTTTGCAATGTCCCGACTGCCGCGTGCCGTTCGTCTTCGAGGAGGAAACTTTTGGCGGCCTCACCCAGGAACAACTCCGACTTATCGCCGGACAAATTTTCGGTTCGTGGAAATTCTGGGCGGTGCTCATCGTGCTCGTGGGCTCGGCGTCATGGGCGGTCGTCACTGTGGCGGACCGGGTGATTGACGCGCGCGCCAAACAATATCTCAACACGCTCGAACAAAACGCCACCAACCACATCGGTGCCGCGTTCGGACAAATCTCGAACCAGATCGCGCTGGAATTTCGCCAGCCGCGCATCCGCAACACGATCGAGCAAGTCGCGCGCAACCGGGCAGGGGACATCCTCACCAATGGCGTGCGGCCAACGCTCGAAGCTTTTCAGGATGCGCTCGATTCCGCGACCAGCGCGCTCCAACGGTCGAGCAACGCCATCGCCAAACTCGAAGCCGACGCCCTCGCTGCGCAACGCCGGATTCCCCCGCCCGCGCCGGTCGTGCCCGTGACGGCTCCCATCGCGGTCGTTCAAACCAACGTCGTCGCACCACCCGTTGTAACCACCTCGCAATCTCCCGCCACACCGACTGCGCCGCCGACCGTCAAATTAGCCTTGGCCAACCGCACCATAACCCAGGCGGGGCAGCATTATATTCTCACGCTCTTTTTTCGCGCGACCTTCGTGAACGGCGCGACCAGCGGCATGGTGGACGTCGCGGCGGGAACCTACAATCAAACCGCAAAAATTCTAAACTTTGCGTCCATGACCTCGAGCCCCAGCGAAGCCGCCTCGATCAACGCCGAGGCTGACGTAGCCCGGCTGCGCTTCGGCGTCTCCGACCGCGAAACCCCGACCCTGGTCATCGAATTCTCCGGCCCGACCATCGTCCGCCTCGTCAGCGATTCGTTGGACACGGATTTAACTATTCCAATCGCGGCGGACAAGATGCCGATTGCGCCGGTGGCCAAATAGATTTGCGTTTATGACTAAGCCTCGCCGCAAATACGCTTCAAGAAAGCGAACAGAAAGCTCAAAGGTTAAACTTATTCTCACTCCGGGCAAAATGCCTGTTTTCTCAGTCCCGGGAGGAATTAAGCAGCTTACGCCAAATGCTGTGAAACGTATAGCTGAAATCTGACGTATCGCGGCTGGCAAGTAGGGTGAGGCGGCGATATTCGTGAATTGACCAAACATTGACGAGATGAGACCTTTTCGCACGTTAATGACATTGAAAACAGACATTATCCTGGGCGATTGCCGGGACATTTTGAGGCAATTTCAACCAGCGACTTTCGATCTCATCGTCACATCTCCGCCTTACGCAGACCAGAGAAGCAAAACCTATGGAGGGATTAAGCCTGACAAATATGTGAGTTGGTTTTTGGAATGCAGCGCGGAGTTTCGCCGGGTGCTGAAACCGTCCGGGACTTTTATTTTAAATATCAAAGAAAAGGTGCAAGAAGGTGAACGGCACATTTACGTTTTGGAATTGATATTAGCGCTTCGAAAACAAGGCTGGCTTTGGACGGAGGAATTTATTTGGCACAAACGAAATTGTCATCCCGGGAAATGGCCAAATCGCTTCCGTGATGCTTGGGAACGCTGCTTGCAATTTAATATTCAGCGCGATTTCAAAATGTTTCAGGAACAAGTGATGGTGCCAATGGGCGATTGGCGGCACGCTCGATTAAAGAATCTAAGCGAGACGGATAAGAGGCGCGACAACTCGAAAGTCGAAAGTGGTTTTGGAAAAAGAATTGCCAACTGGGTCGGTCGCGATCTCGCATATCCGTCGAACGTGCTCCACTTTGCAACCGAATGTAGTAATAAAAATCACTCGGCGGCATTTCCCAAGGCGCTTCCAGAATGGTTTATAAAGTTATTTACGCAATCCGGAGATTGGGTTCTCGACCCATTCGCCGGTTCGGGCACCACAAATGTTGTGGCTCGCGAACTTGGCAGAAACTCGGTGGGAATTGACAAAATGACGGAAAACGTCATCCTCGCAAAAAAATATTTAGACCAAACAGATCGGATACCCAATGGCACTGGTCAGCATAACGGAAATCACAAAGTTCGTAGAGGCAAACATCCCAAACTTTCACAATTCAAAGTTGGAACGATTGAAGCAACTCCCGCTTCTGAAAGTGCTCTCACGCAAGAATCCCTATTTATTGAAAGCAAAGGGCCTCGCTACACCTCGAAATCTCGTTAAAGCCATTTTAGATGCGCATTTGTCGTCTCAGGAGGAAACCATACTTGGTGGATTCCTCGAAGATTTGGCGATTTTTATTTGCACAAAGGCCTACAAAGCGCACGGAAAATCTACAACGACTGGATTGGATCTCGAATTCGACAAAGATGGAAAGCGTTGCTTGGTGGCTATTAAATCTGGCCCCGCCTGGGGCAATAGCAGTCAGATCGAAAAAATGAGATCGGATTTTAAAACGGCTGCGAAGGTTTATCGCCAAAATAGAGCTGCGCTTCCGGTAATGTGTGTTAATGGATGCTGTTACGGGAAGCAGGCCAAAAGCGTTGAAGATAAAGGTGACTACGTAAAACTTTGCGGACAACGATTTTGGGCGTTCATTTCAGGAGACTCGCAACTTTATATCAAATTAATTGAACCAATCGGTCACAATGCGACGGAAAGAAACGCGCAATTTTTAGCACAGTACGAATTGGTTGTTGATGAATTTACAGATTTATTTCGGAAGAATTTTTGCGATAAAGATAATAATATACTTTGGGAAAAGTTGACTAAAGCCTCGTCTCAAGCCCCATAAGAGATTGCGACAAAATATGTTAGATATAACTAACATTGTGCGCATATAATATATTCTGATAACGGAGCCATTGGAATGATTCATTTGATAATCTTACTTAATCCCACACCCAAACCGCTTGCTGAATGGCCAATAGACGAAGAAATATTTGCCGATGACGTTAGTGCGGCTGAAATCGCCCCAGGCGCGGGAGTCGAAGCTGTTGGCGGTGTTGTCGCCCATGACCATGTAATGATTGGCCGGCACGGGATACACGGTGTTCTGGTCGGGAAATAATGGCAGGCTGTTGGCCAGTTGAAATTCGCCCATCTGGTCGGCCACGGTCTGGTTCAAATGGCCGGAATAATGGCTGTCGTTGGCCCGGACTGTCGGATCGAAAGAATAGACGTTCTCAAAGTGCGGCGTGTCCTTGTCCAGCCGTTTGCCATTGATGATCAGGTGGCGGTCGTTGCCGATTTGAACATTTTCGCCGCCCATAGCCACCATGCGCTTGATGTAAAATTGATCCGGCGGAAGCTGGAAGTATCCGTTGCCGATGCCCTTGGTTTCAAAAACAATGATCTCGCCGCGTTTCGGGTGGCGAAAATTATAGGACATGCGGTCCACGAACAAATGGTCTCCGGCGGTTTCCTTGAAATCAATGATGGCCTCGCCTTTCTTAAACTTCTGGCCTTTTTCAATGCCAATGTGATCGCCGGACGCGCGGCTGATGAAGCCATCGTCGGGCGTCATCCAAAAAGTATAAACCTTATCGCCGCTCGGATAATGGACGAGGATGCTTTGCTTATTGAAAAATTTCAGGAAATGATCCGGCTGCCCGATGCCCGCCAATTCACCGCCGTCTTCCTCGCATTCCTGGTAATGATAAAATGAGCCGAAGACGCACGCCTCATAAATCCGTTCAAACACACCCGGCGGTTTGACGCCCGGTTGCTCGCGAAAATTTTGATACGTCACGCCAAAAAGCGTCGGCTGCATCGAGCCGGTGGGAATCTTGAACGGCTGCGCGACGAACGTGCGGATGCCCATCGCAACCGCCAGCGCGACCAGAATGACTTCGATATTTTCGCGGATGCCCGCGTTGGGATACGGCTTGAGCTTGGCGTTGGCAATCGTTTCAAGCTCGGCTATGCGCTGCTTGATGATCTCATCACCAGCGTGCTGGGCAACGGCGGTCTTGGTTTCGCGCAGGGCAGTTTCCACGGCGTCCACAGCCTCGGGCGAAAGCAGGTCGCGCTGGGCAGCGAGGATTCGTTTGACGTGCTTGCACAAATCCTCCGCCGTGCGCACTGTCTTTGACGCGAACCATTTCAAACTCATAAGCAGATAGACACAAAAACCGAAGGCCCGTTCACGCTTTCAACACCTCGATGAAAGCTTCCTGGGGAATGTTGACCGAGCCGAAGGCCTTCATACGTTTCTTGCCTTCTTTTTGTTTCTCGAGCAATTTGCGCTTGCGCGAAATATCGCCGCCGTAACATTTCGCGGTGACATCCTTGCGCATGGCACTGACGGTTTCGCGCGCAATGATTTTTCCACCGATCGCGCCCTGGATGGCCACGACGTATTGCTGTTTGGGAATGACTTCCTTGAGCTTCGCGGCGAGCGCGCGTCCCCTGCTCTCCGCCTTGTCGCGATGGACGATGCATGAAAACGCATCCACGGATTCGCCGTTGACGAGCATATCGAGCTTGACCATGTCCGACTCCCGGTAAGCGGCATGCTCGTAATCCATCGAACCGAAGCCGCGCGTGATGCTCTTGATGCGGTCGTGAAAATCAATGAGGATTTCGTTAAGCGGAATCAGGCTCGTCAACATCACGCGGCGCGCATCGAGCGTTTCCGTGTGGTCCACATTGCCGCGTTTCTCGGAGATCAATGCCATCATGTCGCCGATATATTCATTCGGACAAATGACGAAGGCCTTCACCATCGGCTCCTCGATTTTCAAAATGTAATTCGGCTCGGGCATAAACGCCGGATTGTCCACCTCCTTGAACGTACCGTCGCTCAAGGTCAAATGATACACCACGCTCGGATACGTCGCGATGATGTCCATGTCGTACTCGCGACGCAAACGCTCCTGGACAATTTCCAAATGCAGCAACCCAAGAAATCCACAGCGAAAACCAAAACCCAGCGCAACGGAACTTTCCGCCTGATATACAAACGCGGAATCGTTGAGTTGCAACTTGCCGAGATTCGTTTTGAGATGTTCGTAGTCGGCGGTATTGATCGGATAAATGCCGCTGAACACCATTGGATTAATTTCCTGAAACCCGGGCAGCGCCGGCGAAGGATTGCGCGCGTCGGTGACGGTATCGCCCATTTTCACTTCCTTCGAGCTTTTGATATTCGCCGTGAAATAACCGGTTTCGCCGACTTCAAGTTTCTCGCGGATGTACGGCTTGGGATTGAAGCTGCCGACTTCCTTGACTTCGACGTTCTTGCCCGAGTGCAGCAACTTCACCTGCATGCCCGCGCGCAATTCGCCGTTGAAAACTCGCACGTGCGTGACGACGCCTTTGTAGGTGTCAAAATAAGAATCAAATCCGAGCGCTTGCAATGACGGCGCGTTGGTTGGTTTCGGCGGCGGAATCC
Organism: Verrucomicrobiia bacterium; assembly: GCA_036268055.1. Lineage (NCBI taxonomy): Bacteria > Pseudomonadati > Verrucomicrobiota > Verrucomicrobiia > Verrucomicrobiia bacterium. Next base: position 48,730 of record DATAUW010000009.1, read on the forward strand.
GCTCGACAATCGCCTCGAGAATTTCCTCGATGCCGATGCCTTCCTTGGCGCTGCAAAGCATGGCGGTATCACCGGGAATCGCGAGAATGTCTTCGAGTTGAGTCTTAGCCAGCGCCACGTCGGCGTGCGGCAAATCAATCTTGTTGATCACCGGAATGATGGTGAGTTCCTGCTTCATCGCGAGATGGACGTTCGCGACGGTTTGCGCCTCGACGCCTTGCGCGGCGTCAATGATCAGCAGCGCCCCTTCGCACGCGCTCAAGCTGCGCGAAACTTCGTAGGAAAAATCCACGTGGCCGGGCGTATCAATCAGGTTCAACTCGTAGGTCTCGCCGTTCTTGGCCTTGTAATTCATCGTGACCGGGTGGGCCTTGATGGTGATGCCGCGTTCGCGTTCGAGATCCATCGAGTCGAGCAACTGCGCCTCCATATCGCGCGTGGCGATGGTTCCGGTGCGATGCAACAGCCGGTCGGAAAGCGTCGTTTTCCCATGATCAATATGGGCGATGATGCTGAAATTTCTAATATGTGCGGCGTCCATCAGTAACAATTCTCAAGCTGCAATCTAGCGTAATTCGAGGCATTTGCCTAGAACCCATCCACAATGGGAAACGAAAAGATAACGGCGCGCCAAGTTAAAGAAAGCCGAAAATGAGGCGAATGGGTTCATGCCACTATGTTGGCTGAACGGAATTGTCGTCCCACCACCCCTCCCCTGCTCTTCTAAATGAACAAATGGCTATTTCTCCAAAGATTCCAGCACCACCCGCAACGCCGCCACTTCCGCTGCCACGCGAGTTTTGAGTTCGTAATCCGATGGCGCTTCGACGGTGTAGGACAGCCGGGTTTTGTACATCAACAAATAAAGTGCTTCCGGCCAATCCGGTCGCGTTTGCGGAGTGATGATGGGGCTGATGATGCCGCGGACGGCGTCGCGCCCCTCGATCATCTCCGAAAGATCGATCGGGCAGATTTCTGCCACCCGATCAATAATGCGTTGCGCCAGCGACGGCTGATGGTCGGGATTCAATTCGTAAAGATAAAATCCTTGAGACTCCCAATCTTCATGAAGGCAAACGCACAGGTCAAAACTCGGCTGACGCTCGAGCCAGTTAATATGCGCGCGCGTTTCTTCGGCGGTGGGATTCAAATACTGTCGGTTGAGGTCCACGCCGTTGGCATTCTCGCGCGCGTTGCGGGTAAAACCCGCCGGGTTCAGGCACGGGCAAAGCCAGATGTCCACGTCCGCCGGCCAGCGATTTTCTTGCAGTAATTGTAAAACCGCGAGCGGTCCGGCGGGTTCATCTCCGTGAATGCCCGTCGAAATGTAGAGACGTTTTTTTGGATTCGCAACTCGGCGGGTTAATGCGAGCAGTGGATGATTTCCGCTCGCATGAAATTTTTCGATTTGCCAGCCGTGAGTTTGCGCGGCGATTTCAATATCGCGAAGAACGCGTTCGAGGTCCAATCCTTCACCCAAATATTTCCCGATATTTTTACCAAGCCGCTGCATCCGCTGAATGTGCCCTAAATGTCCACAGGCGCAAGTCGGTGATTCACCCAAAACAAACTTCGCTCACGCCGTGGCGTGAGTCGCACAACCTTCGGACGAGCAACCGCAGCCAGCCTCATCCTGGTCGGCAAAATCATGGTTGTCCCAGCTCGGATCGAGGCCAAGGTCTTTGAGCATCTGCAAATCTTTTTCCACTGGCTGATTCAAAGTGGTGAGATAATTCCCCACCATCAGTGCGCTTGCGCCCGCCGTGAAGATCATGCTCTGCATGTCGCGTAAATTAATCGTGCGCCCGCCCGCAATCATGATTTCTTTCTTCGGCAGCACGAAACGAAAACACGCGATGGTCTTCAATATTTCCATCGGCGGCAGCGGTGGATTTTTCTCGAATGGCGTGCCGGGAATCGGATTGAGAATATTGATCGGCACCACATTCGCGCCGACTTCTTTAAGAGAAAACGCCAGGTCACAACGGTCTTCGCGCGTCTCACCCATACCGATGATGCCGCCGGAACAAATCTTGATGCCCGCTTTTTTCAGGTAACCGATGGTTTCAATGCGGTCCTCGTAACTGTGCGTGGTGCATTGGCTCGGGAAAAAGCGTCGCGATGTTTCAAGATTATGGCCATAGCATTCGAGCCCGGCTTCCTTGAGGCGATCGGCAACTTTTTGGCTTTTGATGATGCCCAGCGAGGCGTCGGGGCGCGTCTTCCCGCTTTGGGCAAGATCACGAATCCGGTCGCACACTTCGTCCAGCATCGGTCCTTCATTCAAACCCTTCCACGCAGCCACCAACCCGACTGCGGTGACACCGTGTTTGTTGGCTTCATCCGCCGCGTCCAAAACCGGCTCTGGATCAACGAATCCATAGCGCGGTGAACCCGTTTGATGAAACGACGATTGCGCGCAAAAACTGCAATTCTCAGAACAAGCGCCCGCCTTGGCGTTGACGATGGAACAGAGATGGATTTTGTTGCCTTTGAAATGCTCGCGGATGCGATTAGACCACGACATCAAATCAAAAATATCCCCGGCGCTTTCGAGGCTGAAAAGCCAAAGCGCCTCGTCACGGGTGACTTGGCCGCCGTTAAGAACGCGGCGTCCCAATGCGGCCAATCGGTCGTGATTATTTGCGTCAATCAATGTTCCGCTCATGGTTGACAGCATAACGAAATAGCGTGGGAAGGCAAGCTAAACGCGGTTGCAAAAAAAAGTCCCGGACCGTGATGCGGCCCGGGATTGTGCTCGTAACTAAAACTATGATCCGCCTTCGAAAATCAGTGCTTCACCAAACCTAAAATATCCTCACGCGAAACCGGGCCGTAAGAGCGGCTGTCAATGCTCCGCAAACGGTTGTCACCGAGGACGAAGTACTGTCCTTTGCCGCAAGTGATGAATTGCTCTTTCGCCTGCGAGTAAGTGAAGGTGTGGGTGCGGGGCAGCAGATATTTTTCATCGAGTTTTTTGCCGTCCACATATACCTGCCCTTCCTTGAACAAGATGGATTCGCCGGGCGTGGCGATGATGCGCTTGACCGAAAGGCCGTGGTCGCCCGGGTCGCGGATGACGACGATTTCCTCGCGTTGCGGATCGCGGTTGCGGAAGGCCCAAAGGTTCAGGAGGTAATGATTATGTTCGCCGAGGGTGGGCACCATGCTCACGCCCACGACTTCGACTGACTTCACGAAATATTTGCTGACGAGGTAATAGGACCCCAGGCTCAACATGGCCATCACGCACACCAGACCCACTTGTTGCACGAAGCGGATGATGGTGTAGGTGGAGACATTGAGGCGTGAGCCGCTGACCCTGACCGGGCGGACCGGCTCGAGCGGAGCGGATTCCATTACCAGCGGAATACTCATCTGTTTTTCAGCAATCTGATTATTCATGCGTGAGTAACGATTGCATCCTTTTGAGTCGGAACAAAGTTGAATCATTACGGAGCGGCATCGGGTCGGATACGGACGAATTCACAACGGGTAATACTGACGAGCATTTGCGCGCTCAACAAAGCTTTTGGCAAGTGCGGAGGCATCGGTTACGTTCAAATCGAATCGCGCGGAAAAATTTATTTTATGCACAACGTCACCTCAGTCGAACTCAAACGGGATTGCGAAGCGGTGCAAATTCCCGCGGGCACGGTCATCACCCTGCCCTCCGGCACATCGGTGGATATTACTCAAACGCTGGGCGGCACGTACACCATTCACGCTCGCGGGGGGTTGTATCGCATCCATTCCAAAGACGCTGACGCACTCGGCCTCGAGTCCGCACAATCACCTGCGCCAGGAAAATTGGAAGGCCCCGCGGATGAAAAATTGATCTGGGAAACTTTGAAGACCTGTTACGACCCGGAGATTCCGGTGAACATCGTGGACCTCGGCCTGGTGTACGACATGCATCTTGAAGCCTTGCCCAGTGGCAACAGCATCGTGTCCGTCAAAATGACTTTGACGGCGCCGGGTTGCGGCATGGGCGCAACCATCGCCGGAGACGCCCAGCAGAAATTACTTTATCTGCCCGGCATTGAAGAAGCCATTGTGGAAATCGTATGGGACCCGCCGTGGCATCAATCCATGATCACCGAGCAGGGACGAAAGATTTTAGGAATAGATTAAGCGCTTCTTCGTCGCGGCACTTGCACAATTCGGACAAATGGTTTGACAAATGAGCGGCGCATTCATAAGTTTTCGCCGCAATCGGATGGGGTCGTAGCTCAGTTGGTAGAGCACCACAATGGCATTGTGGGGGTCGCAGGTTCGATCCCTGTCGGCTCCACCATCTTATGAAGCCCGCAGATATGGCAACTTGCTAATATTTGCGGGCTTTTTTCTGCTTAAATATTGATACTGTTCCAACTAATGCTACGGCAGCCAGACGGCGCGATAAAACATCACCGGCGCATTGGTTAACGGCCCCGAAACAACTTCATTGAAACCGCTGTTGGTGATGGTGTTGGTGCTCATGGGAGTCCAGCCTCCGCTCATCAACGAAGGACGGCTCTGAATTTGATAAACCGTCCCGGTGGTTCCAGTCAGGCCGATGCCTCCGACACTGTTGGCCACGAGCATGGGGCCCACAACTGTGTAGAATGCGCGGAAAGTGCTGATATTGCCGGGAACCAGGGCCACGGCTTGATTGGCCGGCAAATTCCAGCCGGGAACCGATTTGAATTCTATCACAGCGTTGGTCGAGGACACCGCTCGGGTATAATTGGAACTGGTGGAATAAGCCGAATCGCCTTGCAGCCGCCACGCCGCTCCCGCCGCCACGGCTGCCGCCGGCTGGATTTGAAATTGCAAGAAGCCCGGCTGGCTCGCACTGATGGTCTGGTTGGCCACAACCGTAACCACTCCCCCGCCCGTGTGATTGGTGCCGCTATCGCCCAACACCGCCGCGTTCGTGATCAAGCCCACGACTTCGCTATCAATCGCCCGAACCAGCGAGGCGTAAGGCGTGTTGCCGCTGTACAATGTTCCCAAATAGATGCCCGCCGGATAATAATAGCCATTGAATTGTGCGTACACCGGGCCGCCGCTGTTGCCGGGATAACTCAAAAACCACGGTGCCAGATAAACTTTCTGTTGCTCGTTGACCGGGTCGGTCGCCAAACTTAGCGGGAAAGGTTGCGGGGCGGTTTGATACATCAAACCCGGCAAAATAGACGCATCGCCAAACTGCGAACCATCTACCGGATAACCCACCAGCATTTTTAAACTATCGCCGGTCAGCCAGGGATTGGGCACATCGTCTGACGGCAGGTAGCCGCCATACCCGCCATCGGCCACAGGAGAATAAAAATAGACAGCGGCGACATCCAGATTCCGCGACTCTGGTGTGGATTCGTCGGGACCGTACAATCCACTTAACAAATTAGTGGTTCGTTCGGTCGCATAACCGCCCAACACATACCAGCCGCGAGCAGCGATAGGCTGCGGCTGAGAAATCCCCGTTTCCTCCTGAAAGTACCAATAGACTTGGCTGACGTACGCGAGAGTCTGGTCATTGAAAACCAAGTGCGCGGCGGTAAGCACGACGTTGGTCTCCACTGCCACACCACTCCCAAAACCCGTATCAGATTGCAACTGGCCATTGAAGCCAAACGGAAAATTCGCCACGTCACGAATGCTCGCCGGAGGCACGGGGATGGGCAGAATCACGTTCTGCGGGGCCGCAGCAGCCAACGGATAATTCTCGGACAAAATCGTGGGCAATCCGGTCGAGACCTGCACTGATAAATTCGGCGGCGTCGCGCGACCGCTGAACGGTCCCTGAAATTGAATCAAATACGTACCCGGCACCAGATTGGTCGTGTAGCCGGACGGAAAAAAAGCGCCGGTATCGCCCAGAAAGCGCCAACCCGCTCCTAGCGGCGGACTGGGGCCCAGATTGACAGTAAGCGAGCCCATGCTGTTTGTGTCCCCGGTGATGGCCGTCGGAAAATATTGATTGGTAATAAGCCTTAGGTCGCCGGGAGTCACCTGCACTGAAGGCAGGCTTGAAGGAATCGGCAGCCAACCGGGCTGGCTGCGGAAATCCACTTCGTAATTACCGGACGCCAGGTTGGAGATCACGTCTCCGCTGTTATGCCAGCCGATTTCCCACGGAAACCGCCATTGTCCGCCCGCCTCGCCTGGGAGCAAAGTCACCTGCAAACTTCCGTTCATCGCTGGCGGAAGAAAAGCCACCTGGCTGGCCGAACTGAATGCGGTGAAGGTTCCTTTGCGGATCGTATTGTTGTCTGAATCCGAAACGTAAAGATTGCCTGCACTGTCCACGGCGATTCCAACAGGTTGATTAAATCGTGAGGCACTGCCCGCACCGTCAGCGCTGGCGTAATCTCCGGCCAGCCCGCCAACCGTGATGACCACCCAGTTGCTTCCCACAGGTGAGACCTTGCGAATGGTGGAATTAAACTGGTCCGCCACATACAAATTTCCCAAACCGTCTTCCGTTAAGCCAGCGGGCCCTAAAAAGCGCGCATTGGATCCCACGCCATCGGCGTTGCCAGTGACAAATCCCAGACCGGCAACGGTAGTCACGATGTCGTTGGTGTCAATTTCACGAATCGCTTCATTGTCGAAATCCGCAACATAGATATTTCCATTCGCATCCACAGTCAGCCCTTCGGGAGTATCAAATTGTGCGGCTGCACCCAGGCCATCAATGCAGCCGAGTGGATTTGAGGCCGAACCGGCGATGGTTGTCACTGTCCATGTAGTTATAAATTGGCCCCCAATAAAACGAGACCGCGGTGTTACTTTCCGAATCGTATTGTTTCTGGTGTCCGAGACAAAAATAATTCCAGCATTGTTGACGGCGATACCTCCCGGACCATTGAAGCGTGCCGCGCTGCCGACGCCATCGGCACTGCCAGTAACTCCCGGCGCGCCTGCAATGGTGGTGACCACTCCCGCTTGAGTTACCAATCGAACCGCATCGTTATCCACTACGTAGAGAGTGCCGCTATTGTTGACGGCGATTCCCCCAATACCGGTAAATCGTGCGTTATTGCCCACACCGTCATTGGTGCCCGGCGCGCCCGCCGTGCCGGCAATCGTGGTGACTTCGCCGGCTGGTGAAACTATCCGAATGGTTTCGCCGCCGTCCGCCACATAAATATTGCCCGCGCTGTCCGCCGCCATTGGCCCGGGAAAATTAAACCGCGCCATGTCGCCAGTGCCGTCCGTGCTGCCCGAAGGCACGGTAAAACCAGCCAGAGTGGCCACCACTCCGGCTGAAGTGATTTTGCGGATTTCCACGTAATCGGCCACATACAGATTTCCCGCGGCATCCAAACCGACGCCATCAGCACTGGAAAAAAGCGCGGAAGTCCCGGTGCCGTCACTTGAGCCGCTAGTGCTGGATGAACCGGCAAGGGTGGTCACCACGCCCGCAGAAGTGATCTTTCGAATGACGATTCCATCGGTAACATAGATATTCCCGATCGCATCCAGCACGAGACCTTTGGGACTGGAAAATTTCGCAGCAGTGCCTGTTCCGTCCGCGTAACCCGGCGCGGTCGAGCCAGCCAAAACGCTTGCCGTCCAACTTCCACCATTGGGAGTAATTTTAAGAATATGCGAGGCGTCTGCCACATAAAGATTGCTGGCGGTATCCACGGCGATTCCGTAAGGAAACTGGAAGGTCGTTCCTGCCGCGACGGTGCTGACTACCCAACCGTTGGTTCCCACCGGTTTGAGTTCGCGAATAAGGGCATTCCTGCCGTCAGTCACATAAATATTTCCCGCGCTATCCAAGGCAATTTTCTGCGGCAGATTAAACTGCGCATTTGTTCCCGGACCATCTACATAACCTCCGCTGGGCGGGCAACTATCACAGTTACCGGCGAATATCGAACCGGAACCCGCAATCGTGGTTACCATCCAATTAGTTCCCACGGGTGTCATTTTTCTAATGCGATTGTTGTCGGTGTCGGCCACGTAAAGATTGCCGGAATTATCCATGGCAATTCCTTCGGGATCGAAAAATCGCGCGTTGCTGCCCACGCCATCGTTCGTGCCTGAATTCCCGGCAAAACCCGCGATAGTGCTGGATACTCCCGCACGCGTGATCTTTCGAATCGTGCTGTTGACGGAATCCGTCACATAGACATCGCCAGTGGCCGAGTTCACTGCCACACCGGCGGAGCGCCCGAATTGCACTGCGCTACCCACGCCATCCTGGCTGCCGGTGAGCGAACGGCCTGCAAGCGTCGTCCAGGTATAGGCAGAATTGATATTGGTCTGTGCCGCCGCCAAGGGTGCAACCGGTTGGATTTGAAAGCCGTTGATGTCACCCTCCGTCGTGCGAGTTCCTTGGAACATAATAACGAGATTTCCCGAGGCATCGGATAGAACCGATGGAAAGTCCGCGTAATCAACGTCCAGACTTAAAGCGGAGTTGGTTCCATCCCACGAACCGGCTTGTCGGTAATCCTGGTTGTCTGGATTAATTGAAAAATAAGTGATGCGCCCTGCGGCTGCGCTGTCTGCGGCATTATACAGGACCACCTGGTAAGTCGCGTTTGTGGCCAGACCAGAAAGGGTAATCGTTGGGAAGGTATTCGCGGTGGCGACAATATAATCTTCCACCAAGGCGTCATAAGGAGTGCCCGCCAGCGGCGTGGAGCCGCTGAAACTTCTTACGTCGTATCCGCCACCCGAGGTAAAGGTCATCGTCACGGGTGACGCCGTGCCATCGGCGTAATTCAACGAAATATTGCTGCCGGTGTTGGCACTGATGGCATTCCACTGGTCGCCCGCGGAACCGAGCACGGCAGCGCCGGACATGGTCGGGCCCACACTCGGGCCGCCGTTCGCCGCGCCAAAACTATCGTTATTGAAATCCACATTAATCAACTGGGCTTGAGCCGGGTTGCCAAGGGGAAAAATAATTCCAGCCAGGAAAATACGGAGGATTCGGAGCGACTTCATAAAGTTACCAAACACTCTAGCTTAATTTCATTTTTTTCAAAACTTTTAAGGTCGCTAAAGTGAAGTTTAAATGCGTCTCACTATTAATGGGAAACGTATTGGCGCAGGTCATGGCCATAAACGGCCAAAGGCTTTCGGAACAGAAAACATTTACGCTTTCGCTCAGAATTTTTGCCCAAGTTATCGAGCGACTAACAGGCAAACGCCCGCGTTATTATTTGGCCGCGACTGGTGTGAGCGAGACGGATTTGAAATTGGTGGGCGACCAATTTTCCTTCACCGCTTTCACCGTTAGCTTGACGCTGCCCGGCGTGGGAATATCCAAAGTTCCATTCAATTTTGTGGTCTGGAATTTAGCATAATCCCCGGTATTGGGCGCAGTGCCGGAAATTTTTTGGCCGCCGGCCGAAATCTCAAAATTGCTTTCCGCCTGCCCTGCGGTTTGAACGGCTACCTGAAATTTCCCGGGCTGGTTCACTTTAAATGTCCAGCCGGCGAAATCATCCGCGTCCGTCCAGTAACCGATATTATCCTTGCCGTTGCCGCTTTCATATTGCAACCCGCCATGCATCTCCGCGTCCGCCGCGTGAAGCTCGATTGAACCGTCGGCATTTTGTTTCAAGGCCGAGGCTTCGACTTCCGGCGCGCCCTTGATTTTCAAAACGATGGTCGAAGAAATCGAATCCGGCGCGGCGGTGGGAACTGCGATCACGACCCCGTCTTCATCTGCCGAAGTTTTTAATTTCTTTCCGGTTGCGAGCAACCTCGCGGATTGGACGGAATTTTTGAGCCCCGGCACGAGCAGTTTTCCGTCGTTCGGCCACTTCCAAACGTGCAAATAAAGCGTCGTGCTTTTTCCATTAGCGATTTGTGTGCAGCGTCCCCACGGCAATTTTTTGAACGGACTCGCGCTCGTATCATAGATCGCGGCGCCATTCACTTTCATCCATTGGCCGATTTCACGCAGCCGGTCGAGTTCCGGCCCCGGTATGAGGCCCGCACTCGTCGGTCCGACGTTGAGCAGGTAATTTCCGCCTTTGCTCGCGCAATCAATCAGATTGTGCACGAGTGTTTCGGTGGATTTGAAATTCTGGTCGGCTTTGTTGTAACCCCAGTGATCATTCATCGTCATGCACGATTCCCAATAAACTCCCGGGCCAAAACCGGTCGGCGGAATCGTCTGCTCCGGCGTGCCGTAATCGCCGACTTCGCCCGTCTTCGCAAATCCGCCGCCCGGCGTGTTCTCCGGTTTGCCCACGCGGTTGTTGACGATGACTGACGGCTGCACGCTGCGGACGTAATCGTAAATTTCCTGCCCGCGTTTCGCCGTCCACGGCGATTCCCAATTACCGTCAAACCAAAGCAAACCCAGCGGCCCATAGCTGGTGAGTATTTCATGCAACTGGCCCTTCATGTAATCTTCAAACCGATCCATGTCCGGCGGATGCCCCGATTGCGCGGCCACATCGTTCCACGGACGGCGGACTCCCCAATCGGCGCTGTGCCAATCCATGATGGTGTAATAAAGGCAAAAATGAATGCCTTCCTTTTTGCAAGCGGCGGCGAGTTCAGCGAGCGGATCGCGTTTGAACGGCGTGCGGCTGATGCTCCAATCGCTTAATTTTGTCGGATACATCGCGAAGCCGTCATGGTGCTTGCTGGTAATGACAACGTATTTGACGCCCGCATTTTTGGCCGCCCGCGCCCAAGCCAGCGCGTCGAAATTAGTAGGATTAAATTGATCCGCAAATTTTTCATATTGGCTGACCGGCATGTGTGTCTCCTCCAAAAACCATTCGGCATAATTCGTCTTGCCCTTCCATTCGCCGGCGGGAACAGAATAAACACCCCAGTGAATGAACATGCCGAACCGGCCGTCGCTCCACCATTTCAGCCGGGCGGCTTTTTGTGCCGGCGTCTCATTAAGTGAAGCTGAGTCGCTTTCAGCCGCGAGCAGAAAATTTCCCGAAAATAAAATGACAAATAAGAACGCCACAGCGGCGCGAAGAAGGGCTGGCTTAAATTTCATGCCTTCATCCTAAGCAGAATTAAAAATAATAAAACTACAGAATTTTCAGCAGGAAAATTTACTTGAACATTCGAGTTTTCAAGCCGCGCATGCGGCTGCGATAACCTCGAATGTTAAATACCTGGGCCTGCGGCGACAACAAACCGATTGATTTGAGCCGGCGCCTATTCGGGTTCAACGCTCATGACGTTCGCCAAGCCGACGTCAATATCCTGGCCACCCTCGGTTTGATGGCAGTGAACGGCGAGCATCACTTTTGCGCCGGGCTTCAAGAGTTGTTTGGCTTCGTTGGAAATTTCCAGCGGCAGATAACTGCCGTTGAATCCTGATTCAGACGAAGCGAGGACACCGTTAACATAAATTTCCACGTCTTCATCGTGGTAGGTGAGAAATTGCAGATTGTTGAACTTTCCCGAAGGAATTTCCACTTCCCGGCGCAGCCAAATATTTCCCGTGTTCCAAGTCGTGCCAATGACGGCGCCGGGCGTGCCGCGCGTGCCGAAGCCGCCGGGGCCTTGCTTCCAGGATGAATCATCAAAGTCCGGCTTCGTCCAGCCTTCGCCGGGCTTTTCGGTGGTGTAATGCCAAATGGCGGGAGTCTCGCGCGAAGTGGCGATCACTTCCGTGACTTGCGGCGGCTTGGGCAGCGCCGCCCAGTTCGCGGGGTTTCCGTGATCGCGATGGGCCCACTTGTCCCACATCTCACGGTCGGTCAGCATTTTGATAAACAATCCGCCAACGACCGGACGGGCGTGCATGCCCCGGCTGCGGACGCGATCGGTTTGGTAAGAGTCAGCGATGGGATCGCGAGAGGTGGTCTGATTCAAGTAATCATAAATCGGAGAAATCATGGCTTCGAAATCCGCCTTGTCCGTGGCCATGGAAGCGCTCCACAACGACCAATCGGTCTTGGTCAAATGCGTGCGCGAATCCAGTGGCACGCCGAAGGGCTGCAGCTTGCTCTTATAAAAAGCGACTTCCTGCTGCGCGACCATTGGCGGAAAAATATCGAGGCCGAGAATCTTGTCCCAAACCAGATTATATTTTTGGCTCCAGGTATTTGGACGATCAAAGGCGAGCAGATAATGGTCGCCCGCTCCCGCCACTTTCACCCAATGTTCGGCATCCACTTTCGCGAGTTGTTTATACTTGTCGGCATTGGTCGCATCGCCACGCATCCGGCAAAGATCACCGTAAGCGGCCAACCCCAAAATCGCCTTTACGGAAAGATTGGCGTTGTGCGCGAGATGCCCCATGAAATCGTCCGTGCATAATTGGTTTTCGGGATCGAGGCCGTATTGCTCAAGGTAATGCGCCCACTGCGTCAACTGCGGCCACCACGGAGAAACAAAATTCGCATTGCCATCTTCCTGCGCAATCGCGTCGCACAGGATCAATAAATTCCCACTCTCTTCAACCGGCATGCCTTCGCCGCCGTCATCCGTGCCACGCGCGATAGGATAAGTGCCAAGGTCGTGCGGCGCATTCGGAAATTTCCAGTGCGACGATGCGGCGTAACTCAAGATGGGCACGATGGACGCCTTGGCGAGCGTCGGGCTCAACAGAATCAGTTGCGGAGCCATCGGAAAAATAACATCCACGGTCGCGATGTCGCCATTGCTGGTATTTTCCTTCGTGAAAAACAATGGCTGGCCGTTCGCATCAGCCGCAAGTCCGCAGGCGGCGATACACTCGCGGTAAGCCAGCGCGCAAATCTGCGCATATTTTTCGCCGCCAATCTTTCGCGCGTCCGCCATGAGTTGATCGTCAAATTCAATGCAGCGCTTCAAAAGTTTCGCGTAATCGTGCGACGCCTTCTGCAACATGTCCGTGGCCGAGGCGCCGTTGCGACGCCAGTACGGGCGAAGTTTTCTGCCGAAATATTTGATCGAATAGATTTCGTCGTACGCGACCATCACCTGCCGGGTCACTGGTTTCTTGGAAATTTTTCCGAGGTCGAAAACGAAGGCCATTGCCGGTTGATCATCGGTCACGGCGCGCGGCATGCGAGTGTCATCCTGAATGGGCACAGTTCCATTGGTGACGAACTGGCTGATGAGGACCGCGCTTGAGCCGATGGAAGATTTTGATTCTTTGGTGGATGCCGCGGCATAAGCGTAACCCCAGTTAATGCGGTGATCGTCACCGGAAGAACCAAGTATCGGCTGGCTGTGGGTTCCGACGCGCAAAGCCGTTAAATTGCCGGCCTTCTCACGCGCCCAATCCACCGTTTCGCTGGTCCGGTTCACCACGAGTTGCGAACTGGTGCTGTCGTAAATCTGTACCGAGTGAGACTGACCGTCCACGGCGTTGACTTCCCAGGTGAGATAACTCAGCGGCATGGACAAGGCGTTCAGATCATCCGGCAGCGCCGCGGTCATGAACGTGAGAGTCACGTGAACGTGGCTATCGTCAAATTGATAAATGCTGCGGGTGGGCTTTACCTCAACGCTGATTTGGGGCATCGCGGGAGCGTCCGAAGGCTCGCTGCCCATCAGGCGCAAAGTCTTTCCATCCACGCGAATCAAACTAATGAGCGAATGATCGCGATGCGTCCAATGTTTGGTCGCCTGGTCAGTCAGCTTGTCGGACTCGGACCAGATGCTGAGATACGGATCGCTCGTGACCAGCGGAACCGCCGGAGGGCGAAAAGCGCCTTCGGCAGCGGCGGCAGTTTTAACTATCGGGAATAAAAAAATTGAAGCACACGCGGCGGCTGACAAAAGACGTTTCGGAAAAATTCGTTTCATAAAAAGTGATGGCAGAAGTCTAGGGCGCAGTTGATTCGATACAAGGCGGTAACCGGTCAATATTTATAGAATTTACGTCGAGAAAATATTTTTGCGATTCATTTTCGATTTGTAACTGAGTTACTCGGTATCTCGCGTGCAGGGCGGACTTGAAATCGGACGGAACGGCGCCGACGGGTTGCCATTGGCTTTCCGTTGCTCCAAAACCATAAAATAATGACCGGTTATCCTATTCAAAATTCGCCAATTTGCGGGGATAATGTTATATATTGAACAATGTCCTTTTTATCGTCGCAGCCGCTCCTTTGAGTTGCCCGCTCCTTTTTTAAAAATTTCACAGGTTTTAACAAATTAAGTTGTGCCATACCAGTAAGGATAGAATCGTATCGGTAGCAGAAATTATGATGGTGTCTCATTTGAATCTCCGTGATTTGACGGCTCGTTTCCGCCAAATATTTTCGCGCAAGAAGTTGCCCCTCTTTTTCCGATTGCCAGCGCTCTGTCTCCTGTGTTTTTTGTTTGTTCCAATTCAAGGTCATGGGCAAAGTCTCACGAGCGGCCTGGTCAGTCAATGGGTGGGTGACGATTATGTATCAGGCAATAACTGGACGGACCGAATCAAGGGAACGGTCGCGGCGGCGGACGGATCACCGGCGCCCCTCGCGGTGGCGAATGCCTTCGGGACGCATCGCGGAGTTACGCGCAGTTCCGGCACGACTGGCAACGGCGGATTCAGCATTCCGGCGACCAATGCGCCCACTGGACTTTTTAATTATACCATCGCGGTGACCTTTGAAGCGTCGGCAGCGGGGCCAACCACCAGCAGCGCGTATTACAATTCGCAAATTATTTTCGGTTACGACATCAGTGGCACGGGACAACCGGATTGGGGAATTTCCTGGGGCGGCAGCGGCGTTCGCATCGGCGAGGGAATCTACGCGGGCATCGGTCGCTCTAGTGGCGATTCAGGGTTGCAATCCAGTTCTTCGCCACTGGCTTTGAACACGTGCCATACGGCGGTGATGCAGGTCAACGGCGTTGCCGGGACGATGACTTTATATGTGGATGGAATTCAAACCGGCCAATTTACCAGTCTCACCATCATCGCGCCTACGAACAGTAATGGAACAAAAATGATTCCCCTTATCAGCACTGTGAACGCTGCGATTGGTAATGCGTTTCCGGGCTCGCTGGCCGAAGTGCGGGTTTATAACAACGCGACCGTTGATGGAGTCGCCTTGTGCAATTATCTGCAAAATCTTTATCAAGGGATTGCGCCGATCAGTTTGGCGGCGAACCCGGCGATTGTTGCCGCCGGCGGCACGGTCAATGTGCAGGTGTCCATTCCCGCAGTGGCCAGCCAGAGCGGACCGTTCACTGTTACGTTGACCTCGGACGAAACTTCCGTGGTGGCGAGTACGAATGTTGTCTTCGCAACCGGAGTTACTAATACAACTATTGCACTGCCCGTTATTGGCGTGGGCACGGCGAATATTACGGGCACGGGCATGGGAGTTCCTACGTCTTCTTCACTGGCGATCAGCGGATTGCCGACGGCTACGCTGGTTCCGGTGGCGTGGTTCCGGGCGGATAGGATCACGGGCGTCTCAAGCGGGGCTGCGCTCGCTTCGTGGACCGACGTCAGCGGCAATGGTTACAACGCGACGCAGGCGACGACGGCGCAAGATCCGAGTTATGTGACCAATGCCATGAACGGCTCGCCTGTCGTACGCTTCAATTCCGCGAACAGCACGCATCTCGCCTTCACGCGTCCGGTGCAGGATGACTACACGATCATTTGCGCTTTTCAGAGCACGCAGGGGCTCAGTTCCGGCACGCTGTTTTACCAAGGCGCGGGCTTGGTGAACGGCGAGGTCGGCGGGGTGGTGGATGATTTTGGCACGTGTCTCTTTGCGGATGGTTCCATCTGCGCGGGCACGGGCAATCCCGATGTGGCTGTGACGTCGGGCGGCGGATACAACGACGGCAAGCCGCATGTCATGACTTTCACGAGGCAACGCTCATCGGGCATTGGATCGCTTTATGTGGATGGAGTTTTGATCGGCACTTCGGCGGGCAATTCTGATTCTTTGACGGCGCCGGCGCAACTCGTCCTGGGCGCGCAGCAGACGCTGGGTAATTTTTTGTCGGGTGACATCGGCGAAGTCCAAATTTATAACACCGTTTTGACGGCGACTAACCGCCAGTCCGCAGAGACCACGCTGTTTCAAAAATATAATATTCCGCCGCCGGTTCCGACGGGACTTTTTCTCCAGGTGCAGAATGGTGAACTGGTGTTGAATTGGACGGCTTCGAGCGGCACGACGGCTTATCATGTCAAACGCTCCACGACTCTCGGTAATTACGCTATCATTGCGACCAATACCACGACCTCTTTCACTGATACCACAGCTTCGCCGACGAATACTTATTATTACGTCGTGTCCGCAATTAGTGGTACGGGCGAAAGCGCGGATTCAACTCCGGTTAGCACCGATTCCATCCAGAGCACGAGCGAACCGCTTGGACCTTCGAGTCGCACGACGCCGATTGCGATTTCGGAAATCATGTACAAACCCGCGCCGCGCACGGACGGGAAAAATCTCGAATACATCGAAATCTATAATTCGAATCCGTGGTATCACGACATCGGCGGCTACACCCTCACCTGCGCGGATATGAGTTATCAATTTCCGGTGGGCACTACGATCGGTTCCAATAGTTTCATGGTCGTTGCCGCCGCGCCGGCGGACATCACGAGCGTGTATGGCATCACGAATGTGATGGGGCCGTACACGGGCAGTTTGAAGAAAACCGAAACGCTTCAACTGATTGACGAACACGGGGCGATTTTATTGACCGTGCCGTATTCAAATACCGCGCCGTGGCCCATCGGCACGGACGGAACGGGGCATTCGCTGGTGCTTTCAAGTCCCACTTATGGCGAAGGCGATCCACGCGCCTGGGGTGCAAGCGTGCTCGCGGGCGGTTCACCGGGAACGGTGGAAAGACTTTCGGCAAATCTGTTTGGGCGGGTCGTGATCAATGAAGTTCTGGCTCATTCGGAGAATCTCAGCATTCCCCGATATATCGAACTTTACAATCACAGCGGGCAAAGCAACGACATCTCCGGTTGCATTGTCACGGACGATACTCAATCGAACAAATGCGTTTTACCGGCAGGCACGGCATTGGCCGCCGGAGGTTTCATGACATTGAACGAAACTCAACTTGGCTTTCAGTTAAATGGCGCGAGCGGCACACTTTATTTTATGAGTTCGGATGGCAGCCGATTGCTGGATGCAGTTCAATATACGGCCACGTCCGATGGCGTCTCTTATGGCCGCTGGCCGGATGGCGCGAATGATTTTTATAATTTGTCGGCGCGCACTCCCGGCACGAATAATGGTAATATTTTGATCGGTGACATCGTCATTAACGAATTGATGTACGACCCGATCAGCGGCAACGACGATGATCAATACATCGAACTCTATAATAAAGGTGTCAGCGCGATTAATTTGACCGGCTGGCAATTCACTTCCGGCATCACGTTTACATTTCCGGCAGTCACAATCGCTCCGAATGGGTATCTCGTCGTGGCACGCAACTTGACGAACTTGTTTGCCAGATATACGAACCTTACATCAGACAACACTGTCGGCAATTACTCCGGCAAACTTTCTCACAGCGGTGAGTTACTCGTTCTTTCGATGCCGCAAACGCTCAATGGCAACACGGCCATTCTTGTGCCCGAAGATCAAGTCACCTACGGCACCGGCGGTCGCTGGGGCGAATGGGCACACGCGGGCGGCAGCAGTCTCGAGTTGATTGATCCGCATGCGAACCATCGGCTGGCGGCTAATTGGGCGGACAGTGATGAAACGCAAAAATCTTCGTGGACGAATATCGAAAACACCGCCGTGCTCGATAACGGATTTAATTACAGTTCATCCATCGGCTATGCGCAGGTTGCGACGCTGGATGTGGGCGAGTGCCTGATTGACAATGTGGAAGTGGACGATACGAACGGGGTTAATTATGTGTCCACGCCGGACTTTGAAAACGGCCTGGGAAATTGGAATCTGCAAGGCGATCACATCCGGTCGAGTTTGGAAAATTCTGGCTACCAGAGCAGTCACTCGCTGCACATCCGCAATAGTGACCGCTATTACAATGGCGACAATTCCTGCCAGGTTTCCCTGAATGCGAATTCGCTGGCGGGCGGGCAAAGAGCGACGCTGCGGTTCAAGGCGCGCTGGCTTCGCGGCTGGCCGGAAGCAATTTTGCGGCTCAACGGCGGCTGGCTCGAAGCAACCGGTCCCCTGCCCGTTCCGACCAATCTCGGCACGCCTGGCGTGGCCAACAGCCACGCAGTCACCAACGCCGGTCCGGCAATTTATAATGTGACTCATTTTCCGCCGGTGCCGGCGCCCAATCAGCCCGCGGTTGTGACCGCATACGTGCATGACCCCGACGGAATAAAAAATCTCGTGCTCAATTATCGAATTGATCCATCGCCAACTTACACTTCTGTGGCGATGAATGACGCCGGGACCAACGGCGATGCCGTGGCCGGTGATGGAGTTTTCAGCGCGACGATTCCCGGGCAAGCGGCCAATACGATGGTCGCATTTTATATTTCCGCCACGGACAGCAACACCACCGCGAGCCGCTTTCCCGCTTTGCTTGCGGATAATTCGCCCACGCGCGAATGTCTGGTGATGTTCGGCGACGGCAATCCCGGCGGGAGTTTCAGCGTTTATCATTTGTGGCTTACGCAAGCCAATCTCACCCGCTGGGCCAATCTCGGCAATTTGAGCAACGAAGGCATTGACGCCACGATGGTCAACGGAACGCGGGTCATCTACAACGCCCAGGCCCATTTCGCCGGCAGCCCGGTTCATCAATATTACGACACCGCCAATGGTACGTTGTGCAGTTACAAATGGATTTTCAACGACGACGATAAATTTCTCGGCGCGACGTCGTTCAACAAAATCCATTATCCCGGCAACACCGCCAACGATCCCACGATTCAGCGCGAGCAACTCGCCAATACATTTTTGCGCGCGCTCGGAGTGCCGTGGTTGAATCGCCGTTACGTCGCCGTCTATGTGAACGGCACGCGCCGCGGCGCTTTGATGGAGGATGCCCAAACTCCCGATGGCGATATGGTGGACGAATATTATCCGAATGATGCCGACGGGTATCTTTACAAGGTCGCGCGCTATTTTGAATTCGCGCCGTTCGCCTCGGGATATGCGCAGCCCGACGCATTGGAAGCGGAGGCGATGCTCGTGCCTTACACGACGACCGGCGGCGCTAAAAAACTGGCGCGCTACCGTTGGAACTTTGAAAACCGGCGCACGGCTGATTCGGTGAACGACGATACAAATTTATTTTCACTCGTTGACGCCGCCAACAACCCGAACTCGCCGAACTATGTGCACAATCTGGAAAACCTGGCGGACATGGAAAATTGGATGCGCGTTTTCGCCGCCAATCATGCCGCTGGCAACTGGGATTGTTTTGGATCGCAGAGCGGACAGAATCTGTACGCGTACGTCGGCGCGGCCACCCAGAAATGGTCGCTGATGATGTTTGATTTCAATATCGGTCTGGGCATTGATGGCAGTTTTCCGCCCGGCCAGGATCTGTTCGTGCATCTGGCGGACAGTGGACTTTCCGCCATGTATTCGGAGCCGACTTTTGTGCGCATGTATTGGCGGGCGTTGGGCGAACTCGTGACCAACGGGCCGCTGAATCTTGCCAATAGCATTCCGCTTCTCAACGCCAAGTATGCCGCGTTCACCGCGAACGGCCTGGATGTCGAAGACCCTAACCTAAACCTTATTCCGTTCATGGATCAGGCGGCTCCGAATGTTGCTGCGCAGGTCGCAGCGGCGAACGCCACGAACTTCTCAGCCAATCCCAATATCACGGTAACCAACAATGTGGCTTACATCACCGGCCAGGCGCCGTTCAATGTGGATTATATTTGGATCAATGGCGTTCCCTACCCATTGAAGTGGACGACGGTCAGCAACTTTCTCATCAGCGTGCCGCTGCAAAAAGGCATCAATCAATTTAATCTGACCGGCATTGGACGGAACGGCTTGCCGATCGCCGGAGACACGAACTCCGTCAGCATTGTTTATAACACGACTAACATTTCACCGGTTGGTCAAATCGTGATCAATGAAATCATGTACGACCCGACCATCACCGGCGCTCAATATATTGAGTTATATAATAACTCGACGAATACCGCGTTTGATTTATCCGGTTGGAATATTCCGGCGTTGTCTTACATATTTCCAAGCGGTTCGATCATCGGTCCCACCAATTATCTCGTCCTTGGAGCCACTTTCGCGGACTTCGCGGGCGCTTACGGCGCGACCGTGCCGGTGTTCGATACCTTTACCGGAACTTTGCCGAGCAGTGGAACGCTGGCTCTGACTACTTCAAACAATTTGACAGTGACTGAAGTTAAATATGAAAACCGACTGCCGTGGCCAACCAATGCCGAAGGCACTGGCGCGTCACTGCAACTGATTGATTCGCATCAGGACAACTGGCGCGCCGGTAATTGGGCGGCGATTTCCACCAACCCGAACACCCCGCCAACTCCGCAATGGACATTTTTCTCGGCCACGGGAACGTCATCCTCATCGCTCATTTATATTTATCTTCAATCCGCCGGTGACGTTTACATTGACGATATCAATCTGGTGGCAGGCAGCACGCCGGCTGTGGGGCCAAACTTGCTGCCGGATGGCAATTTTGAATCCGGCTTTCCGGGGCCGTTTACGGTTTCGCCAAACTTATCGGGCTCGGCGTTGAGCACATCCATCAAGCATTCCGGCAACGCGAGTTTGCATCTCGTTTCCACCGCGCCCGGCAGCACGCAGTCCTCAGCCATTTATCAAACTATCTCTCCGGCCCTGACCGCCAACGCAACTTATACGATCAGTTTTTGGTATTTGCAAAACACCAACGGTGGCCCGCTCACAGTGCGTCTTTCCGGTTCCGGAATCGTTGCGACCGTCAATCCCGCGCCGCCGACGGGTTCGCAGATTTCAGCCACGCCTGCCGCCGCGAACAGCGTGACCGTATCGCTCGTTCCCTTCCCCACCCTGTGGATCAACGAACTTGAAGCGGACAACTTAACGGGAATCACCAATCGCGCGGGCCAGCATGTTCCGTGGCTGGAAATTTATAATCCCGGCACAAATTCCGTTTCGCTGAATGGCCTCTATCTCGCGAACAATTACACGAATCTTTTGCAATGGGCTTTCCCGACGAACGCCGTTATCAGCGCCGGCCAATTTCAAATTATTTTTGCCGACGCACAGACAAACCTTGCGACCTCGAATGAATTGCACGCAAATTGTTCGCTCACGAGCGGCTCCGGTTCTCTGGCGCTGACCAGATTGTTGAATGGGCAATCGCAGGTGCTTGACTATGTGGATTATCAGAACATTAATCCGAATGACTCTTACGGTTCACTTCCCGATGGCCAGAGTTTCAATCGCCAGGAATTCTTCCAGCCCACGCCGGGCGCGGCGAACAACGGCACGGCCACGCCGCCGCCATCGTTCATCAATTACACGACCGCTGGTTCGACGTATCTGCAAAATTTCGATTCGTTGCCCGATCCGGGAACGGCTTCGGTGAACACCGCAAATCCTGTGACGATCAATGGCGTGACTTATTCGCTGGCGAATCCGTACGATTTCGCTTTCCCGGTGGTTGCCAGCAGCGGCACGGGCGGATTGGGCATCAGCGCGCTCGCGGGTTGGTATGGTTCGGGAATGCTCTCTTCAAAATTTGGCGCGACGGATGGTGATCAAACCACCGGCGGCCAGTTGAGTTTCGGCCCTAACAGCAGCGGCTCTGGAAGAGCTTTGGGCTTGCTGGCCACCAGCACCACGGGCGGGACGGCTTTTGGCGCGCGCTTCATTAACGACACGGGCCTGACTCTGAGCCGCGTGAATATTCAGACGACAAGCGAAGTATGGCGTCAATCCAACGTCGGCAAGACCCTTCAGTGTTATTATTACGTTGATCTCACCGGAACAAATAAATTTCCAGACACGATGACGGGATTGCTGACCAATCTAAATGTCGCCATTCCCACGGTCGCGAGCGATTCGGGCGGCGTGCCAGTTGATGGAACTTTGCCGGCCAATCAGACGCCACTGAGCGCGTTGAATCAGCCGATCACTGACTGGCCGCCCGGCGCGGCGCTTTGGCTCGTGTGGCAAATGACCGACACCACTTCAAGGGGGCAAGGACTGGCGATAGACAACTTTAGTTTCTCGGCAAATGTCCCACCTCCACCCGTGCCACTTGGTGTTGAGGTTTCAGGAACCAATCTAGTCCTCAATTTTCCTGCTGCGCTCGGCCAGAATTATCAACTGGAATACACCGACGACCTGACTTCAACGAATTGGCTGCCCGTGGGAACTCCAGTCACGGGCGCGGGACAAAATCTTTCATTGACCAACGGGATTGGAAACGGCACTCACCGTTTCTATCGCCTGCGATTCGTAAACTAATTCCGGCGTGTCTCAGTGTCACCCGAAGGCCGGCGAATTCTGGTTTCCAACGGAAGCGGTTCGCCGAAATCCGGCGTGCCATCGGCATTCCAATTTATTTTTTGCGCGCGAGGTTGGCGAAATGAACCGCAGCCTTTTCCGGGGCTCGGGTTGGCGTGAAAAATAATCCAGTCTTCCGTGCCATCGGGTGATTTAAAGAATCCGCAATGCCCCGTCGCATACGCTTGCGCTTCCGGCTTCTGCGAAAATACCGGCTGCGAAGATTTCTTCCACGACCCAGCGTCCAGCAAATTGGCGTCCGCGGAGGCGGTCAACATCCCAAGGCAATAATTTTCCGTCCAACACGCGCTGGCGGAATAGATGAGAAATAATTTATCGCCGTGCTGAAGCATTTCGGGGCCTTCATTGACATTGATGTGCGGAGGATCGTTGGGATTGTGGCCTTCCACGTCGCCGACGGTTTCCCAGGGATAAGTGGGCGTGGAAACTTTTGTGCGCGGCCCTTCGATCGTCCACGGATTCTTCATCGCGGCGATGTAAATATTTTGCGTGCCGTTCGTATCGTCCTCCCAGCCCGACCAAATGGCGTAGAGCTTGCCCTGGTTCTCAAACACGGAAGCATCAATTGCCCATTTGTCCGAGGCGTCGGCCAATTTGCCTTTCATCGTCCACGAGCCCTGCAAGGGATCGCGCGATGGATTTTCCAGTATCCAGACGCGATGGCTGTGGTTGTCGAGCGAGTCGGCGGCAAAATAAATATACCATTTGCCGTCGAGGAAATGGATCTCCGGCGCCCAAATATCTTTTGAATACGGGCCACTCGCGGGAGGCGTCCACACTACTTTTTTTCGTGCGTGCACAAGGTCGGGAATGCTGCGCGTTTTCCACACCGTCAAGTTATTGCCGGTGGTGTTCATGTAATAATAGAAGCCATCCTTTTGCGCCACCCACGGGTCGGGGCCGGTTGGCAGCACCGGATTGGTGAAGGTGCGCGGGGAGAGAGGTTGGGCATGGGAGTAAACTCCGCTGCCAAACAGAACTGCGCAGCAGACGAGCGCCACTGCCGATAATTGTTTTGCCTTCAGCGTGGGCTGGTTGGTTATGGTCATAAAAATAATTTGTCCTGGATCATCTCGGGCTTGCTCGCCGTTTGATTAGCATCAATTCCAAAAATCGTCATGTAGCATAAGGAGGCCACAACGCGAATGACACGCAATCCATAGGAAATGACCCGATTTCTTGTTCTCGCCACCCGGCCGATAATCTAATCTTGATTCAATGAATCGCGCGCGCCTAAAAATTTTCCGTATCGCTGCAACGTCGCCATATTTTATTTTGGCTTTTGCTGCGGGCCGATTGCAGGCAAAGGCTTCGGTTGTGGAGACTATTAAGGTGAGCGTTTTTCCAGACACGGTTGAAGCTCGAATTACAGACGACTTCATCGGGTTTGGCTATGAAACTTCTGCTGTGGCTCAGTCCAATTACTTCAGTGCGAAGGACAGAGACCTGGTCCGCCTTTATAAAAATTTGAGTTCACACGGATTGATTCGCATTGGTGGAATCATTTCGGATCATACCCAATATATTCCCGACGGAACGTCCGTCGCACGCACGCAAACGGACTTGACCATCATCAATCAAAAGAACCTCGCCGACCTTGGCGAATTCGCGCGCGCGACTGGCTGGAAAATCATGTGGGGCCTGAATCTTGGAACTGGTTCGCGAGAGGAAGCTGTGCAGGAAGCGATCGCGGTGCGAGACGCGCTGGGTTCCAGTCTTCAGTCTTTTCAGATAGGCAACGAAGTCGAAGCTTTGAAACGCTTCGCTAAAAGTTATGAGACTTATCATGCGGCTTTTCTGGATTATAAGTCGGGCGTGCGAATGGCGCTGCCGGACGCGCCCTTTTCCGGGCCCGATTCGATTGGCAATCTGGCGTGGATCACAAATTTTGCCGCGACTGAATCTTCGGACATCAAATTACTGACGCAGCATTACTATCGAGGCGGAGCCAAAGATTCGGCGACGACATTAGAAAAACTTCTTAAGCGTGATGACGCCTGGGACGCGCGATTGGCGCGATTGCGCGCCCTTTCGCGCGAATGTGGGATCGGTTTTCGCATCAATGAAGTTAATTCGTTCTCGGGCGGAGGAAAACCGGGCGTCAGCGATACTTTCGGTTCGGCGCTTTGGTGTCTGGATTATATGTTCATCCTCGCGTCGCACGGATGCGAAGGCATCAACCTGGAAACGGACATCAATCAACTCGGTTTCATTAGTCACTACTCGCCGATTGTGCATGATGAAACGGGACATTGCAGCGTGCGGCCGGAATATTACGGCATGCTGGCTTTCGCGATGGCGGGTAAGGGTGAACTGCTGAAACTTGCGCTTGAAAAAACGGACATCAACGTCTCTGCCTATGCCACGCGCGACCGCGATGGAATGCTGTGGATAACCGTGTTGAATAAAGATTTTACTCGCGACGTAAATGCGGAAATCGCGTTGCCAGAAAATTATTCCAAGGCCGCAGCCTATCGTCTCAACGCACCTTCAATGGAGAGTAAAGATCATGTGACTCTGGCTGGCGTGGAAATTTCGGCTGACGGCACATGGACATCGCCGACTCCTGAGCCACTTGCGACGGCCAACCAAGCAGTTTATTTGTCACTTCCTCACGCGAGCGCGGTTCTCGTGCGGCTTGTCCGGCATTAAGTGGCAATGTTTCGAGGCTCGACAGTAATAATAGCGACTGCTAAATTTAATATGTTCCCGTGCCGAAAAATCCTTATGCCCATTGCGCGATTTAAGACTTCTGGTTGCGTGATTTTGTGTGCCGCATTCTTCTGGATCCATCAAGCGCGCGCGGAATGGGCGGCGGCCAAAGCACCGTTGATGACGCGCTGGGCGGCAGAGGTCAGCCCCACAAATGTTTTGCCGGAATATCCACGCCCGCAACTCGTACGTCCCGAATGGTTGAATCTTAACGGCCTTTGGAATTACGCCATCACGCCCGATTCGATGAGTAGAATGCCGGAAACAAACGGCCAAATCCTGGTGCCCTTTCCCGTCGAGTCCGCGCTGTCGGGAGTCATGAAAAAATTCGATGAGCACAGCGTGTTGTGGTATCGGCGGACGTTCACCTTGCCAAAGGCGTGGGAAGAACAGCGAGTGCGTTTGCATTTCGGCGCGGTGGATTGGGAATGCCGCGTGATGGTGAACGACCAGGAAATCGGACGGCATCGCGGCGGCTACGATGCCTTCACTTTTGACATCACTGACGCGCTGAAATGGAATGACGCCGAGGAGATTTCCATTGCGGTGACGGACCCAACCGAAGGCGATCAGCCACACGGCAAACAATCCCGAAAGCCGGAAGGAATCTTTTACACGGCGTCATCGGGCATCTGGCAAACGGTTTGGCTCGAACCCGTGCCGGAGATTTGCATTGATCAATTACAACTCACGCCACTCATCAGCGCGGCAGCGCTGAAAGTGCGCGCCGCCGTCGCAAATAGTTCGGATCAATTAGTGATTGAAGCTGTGGCGAGCGCCAACGGAGTGGAAGTCGGGCGTGTCACCAGCGGACCGAATCAGACAGCATTGCTGACTATCGCCGCGCCGCATTTGTGGTCGCCGGACGACCCGTTTCTGTATGATTTGCGCGTGACACTCAAGGATGGCGACCGCGTGCTAGACACAGTCACGAGTTATTTCGGCATGCGCGAAATCGGATTGAAAAAGGATGCTCACGGGCGAACGGCGATCGCCTTGAACGGGCGTTTTATTTTTGAGATCGGGACGCTCGACCAGGGATTCTGGCCGGACGGAAATTACACCGCGCCCACAGACAGCGCCTTGCGATACGACATTGAGTTCTTGAAAAACGTCGGTTTCAACCTGATCCGCAAACACGTCAAAGTCGAGCCTCAACGCTGGTATTATTGGTGCGATAAATTAGGCCTGCTGGTTTGGCAGGACATGCCCAGCGGCGGCAACGGTACGCCCGAAGCGCGGCAGGACTTTGAACTGGAACTGACGCATCTCATCACTGGAATGTATAACCATCCGAGCATTGTCCAATGGGTTTTATTCAATGAGGGCTGGGGGCAATACGACACCGAGCGTCTCGTGCAAGTCATCAAAACAATTGATCCGAATCGCCTGGTGGATGACGCCAGCGGCTGGACGGACATGCACACTGGCGACATGATGGACGTGCATAGTTATCCCGAACCGGTCGGCGCGGAATTGGACCCAACGCGCGCATTCGTGCTCGGCGAGTACGGCGGCATCGGCATCCGCATCACTAACCATTGCTGGGTAAGCAAATCCTGGGGATACAAAATGGTGGGCCTGGAACAATTACCCGGCTGGTATGTGCGCTTGTTGCATGAAATTTGGAACCTGCATGACAAGGTCGGCTTGAGCGCGGCCGTGTACACACAGACCACGGACATCGAGAGCGAATGCAATGGATTGATGACTTACGATCGCGCGGTGATGAAACTCAAACCCGAATTGATCCGCTCGGCCAATCTCGGCATCTTCACCAATCTCATCGCCGAACTGGGCGACAAGCTTGGAGCGGCGGATTACATTCCGGTCCAGACGACCAACCAGCAACTCTACAGCAACACTGTTAATCGCGTTATCGTTTCAGATGCCATCGTGGATCAGCCCGCGTGGCGTTACACCGTGAAACAACCCACGAGTGATTGGTCACAACCGGATTTTGACGACTCAGCCTGGATTGAAGGCGTCGCCGGTTTCGGCACGACCGGAACGCCTGGCTCAATCGTCAATACACTCTGGAAAACGAGCAACATCTGGCTTCGGCGAAAAATCATCTTGCAGGATACCGACTTGAAAAACATTAAACTGCAACTCCACCACGACGACGATGTGGAAGTTTACCTGAATGGCGTGCTGGCATTTTCGCAAAAGAGCTATTTAAAGAATTACGGCGAATTCGACATTAATCCCGAGGCGCAACGAGCGCTAAAGTCCGGCATCAATACCCTGTCGGCACACTGTCACCAGACCCGTGGCGGCCAGTTCATTGATGTCGGAATCATCAGGGCGAAATAGCTCCAGCCAAACCGCAGTTAAACGGACAGAGCATCGCACCATTCAGAAATGCGCGGATAAAGCGGGGGCGATTACTGCGTCGAGAACTTATAGACAATCGTGTTCTCGTAATTTTGCCCGGGCTTGAGTTCAACGCTTGGAAACTCGGGATGATTTGGCGAGTCGGGATAATGCTGCGGTTCCATCA
The DNA here is from genome assembly GCA_036268055.1 of Verrucomicrobiia bacterium. NCBI lineage: Bacteria > Pseudomonadati > Verrucomicrobiota > Verrucomicrobiia > Verrucomicrobiia bacterium. Next base: position 76,300 of record DATAUW010000009.1, read on the forward strand.
CTAAGGCGTCGCGGAATTTATAGACCCAGCCGCCTTTGCCGGTGATGGTGGAATCCAGAAAATTACCCGAGTAGAATTGCAAGCCCGGTTGATCCGACCAGACTTCCATCACACGCCCGGTCGTGGGCTCAGTGACCCGCGCGCACAATCCGAATTGCCCCATCGGCTTGGCGAGGATCCAGTTATGGTCGTAACCATTCCCGAATTTCAACTGTTGATCGTCCTGCCCAATACGCGCGCCAATCGCCGTCGGTATGCGGAAATCGAACGGTGTTCCCTCGACCGGACGTAATTCGCCCGTCGGAATCAGTGTGCTGTCCACCGGCGTGAATTTGTCTGCGTTGATGTAAACGACGTGATCCAGAATTTCGCCCTTGCCAGCCAAATTGAAATACGAATGGTCGGTCAAATTGCAAATCGTATCTTTGTCCGTCGTCGCGTGGAAGACGACACGGATGGCATTGTCTTCCATCAGCGTATAATCCGCCGTGACCGACAGTGTGCCCGGATAACCTTCTTCTCCATCCTTGCTCACGTACGTCAGTTTGAGTCCAGGCCCTTCAGGACTCCAATTTTCCTTCGCCTTCCAGACAACTTTATCGAAACCTTTGAGGCCGCCGTGAAGTGAGTTTGGCCCATTGTTCACCGCCAAAGTATAGTTGACTCCATCCAGCGTGAATTTGCCCTTGGCGATACGGTTGCCATAACGCCCGATCAATGCGCCAAAATAAGGGCTGTTGGTCAGGTAACCGTCAATCGTATCGTAACCCAGCACAACGTCGCCGAAATTTCCGCTCTTATCTTTTACCTTGAGCGATTGCATGATCCCGCCGTAAGTCATGATTCGCGCTTCGGTGCCGCTTTCATTGCGCAAGGTGTAAATCTCAACCGGCGTCCCATCCAAAGTTTTGCCGAAGGACGCCTTATCAATGGAACCGCCGGGTTTGTCCATCGAGGAACAGCCGGTCAACAATGCGGCGCTGAGGCCGATGGCGAGGCAAAAACTTTTTGTGCTCATCAATTCTTTCATGGTTTGTTGGGATTGGAGGTCAGTGGTTTGATTATCGCGAATTGCGTATAACAAAAGCCGAAAAGGTTTGGCTTGTCCAGTTGCGGATGCGCCAAAACTTTGAAATATTTTTTAACAACACAGTATGCGACACGTTATGACTCACGCGGCGGACATTATTCCGATCATGCTGATGCCAGCCTGCTTTAAGGTGTTCGACAAGCTTGCCCGTCCTCAAACAATTTGTCATGTAGCCATATAAGGCCACATGACTGATGAACGGGTTCTCTGCGAGTATGGCCGGCTTAGCCCCGCGATGAAGCGTACAATGATTGGCCACGCCGTGACCAACTGCTTAAATTCGGGAGTTATTGAATGCTTTAAAATTATGAAAAACAAATTAACCGCGATTTTATTCGGAGCTTTCCTCCTTGCCGGCGCGAATGTCTTCGCGCAATCACCGTGGACTCCTGAACAGGCACATGAATGGTATGGCAAACGCCCGCCGCTGGTGGGTTGCAATTTCACCCCGAGCACGGCGATCAACCAGCTTGAAATGTGGCAGGCGGATACGTTCGACCCGGTGACGATTGACCGCGAACTCGGCTGGGCGGAACAAATCGGTTTCACAAGCGTGCGGGTGTTTCTGCACAACCTTTTGTGGCAACAGGACTCGAAAGGGTTTTTGAAGCGCATGGATCGTTTTTTGGAAATCGCGCACCAGCATCATATCGGAGCGGTGTTTGTATTATTTGATTCATGCTGGGACCCGAATCCGACGCTCGGCAAACAACGCGAACCGCGCCCGTTCGTCCATAATTCCGGCTGGGTGCAAAGCCCGGGAATAGAAATGTTGGCGCATCCTGAGCGATTTGAGGAATTGAAGCCATACGTCGAGGGTGTCGTCGGACATTTCCGCAATGATCCGCGCGTGGATTTTTGGGATGTGTTCAATGAGCCGGACAACGGCAACGACACAGCGTATGGAAAAATCGAACTCACCGGCAAGAATGAGATGACACTCATCCTGCTTCAGGAAGCTTTTGCCTGGGCGCGCGAAGCGAAACCCAGCCAGCCGCTGTCTTCCGGTGTGTGGCGCGGCGATTGGGCGCAGCCCGAAAAACTTTCCCCGACGGAACGCGTGCAATTACAGAATTCGGACGTGATCACGTTTCACAATTACGGTCCGCTGGCTGGATTGGAAAAGTGTGTGGAACATCTACGCCGTTATCAGCGCCCGATTATTTGCACGGAATATATGGCGCGGCCCGTGGGCAGTCGCTTTGATCCCAATCTAAAATATATGTGCGACCAGCATGTCGGCGCTTACAACTGGGGATTTGTCTCCGGCAAAACGCAGACCATCTATCCGTGGGATTCGTGGAGCAAGACCTACACAGCAGAGCCGCCGGTGTGGTTTCACGACATCTTTCGCGCCGACGGAACGCCTTACGACCCCAAAGAGGTCAGTTACATCAAGAGCGTGACGCTGAAATAACTTTGCGAAACTCGCTGTGCGAAAAATTGCAAAAAATATCATTTGAGATATTTCGCAACGGCCTCCGCGCGCGTGTGGACGTGGAGTTTTTCGTAGATGCGCCGCACGTAGCTGCGCACGGTGTGAATGCTCACGCCAAGGCTGTCCGCAGTCTGTTTGTAGCCCTGCCCCGCCGCGAGTTGATCCAAAACTTCGCGTTCGCGCGCGGAAAGTTCCACGCTGTTTTCTTCCGGGCTTTGCCGCCGGATGGTTCCCGCCTGTAATAATTGAACGACCTTGCGCGCGATGGGCGCTGACATCGGCGAACCGCCTTCAACAACTTCGCGAATGGCTTCCACCAACTTTTCCGGCGGCTGGCGTTTCAACAAATAACCGCTCGCGCCGGCTTTCAGTGCGTCGAAGATCAACTCCATGTCTTCAAAAACCGTGAGCATGATGACCTGCACTTGCGGCATCTGCGCTTTCAATCGGCGCACACATTCGATCCCATCCATGCCCTGCATTTTTATGTCCATCAATACAACCGATGGCTTATCGCTTGGCAGCTTCGCCAATGCTTCCTCAGCGGTCGCGTACTGGCTGACGAATTGAAATGCGCCGGCTTTTTTTAAGTAGCCGATGATGCTTTCGCGCAACCCGGATTCGTCGTCAACAATCGAAACCATGATGGGGTTCTGTTTCATATTTTTTGTTTTGTCGCGCCGTTCACCGGAACTCGAAATGTCACAACCGTCCCCTTCCCAATGTCGCTTTTCAATTCGTATTCGCCGCCGACTGATTGCAATCGCAAGCGCTGGTTCGCCAAGCCGTGATGCTCACGCTCGCCGTGCGATATGACGCTGCCGTTCTTTTTCACGGACTGAAAACCCGAGCCATTGTCGCTCACAGTGATTTCGAGCAGCCCATTTTTAAGTCTCATTTCCACGCGCACAAGCGTCGCGCCGGAATGCTTCATGGCATTCGCCAGCGCTTCCTTGAACGCGAGCAAAACATTATGACGCAGTTCGGCCGACACCGGCGGGTCGGGCAAATCCTTTGGCAGGGATAATTGGCATTCGATGGAAGTGTTTTGGAAATATTCTACCGCGCTGTGGCCGAGATAAGCCACCAGATGTTCGAGCGTGTCATTGCGCGGGTTCACTGCCCAAACCATTTGATCCAATGATTGCAACAGGTCGCGCGAAGTGTTGGCGATGGAATGCACTTTGCCCTCGTGCGCCTCGGTGTCTTTCAATTCGCTTTTGACATGTTCGCTGAGAAAGGAAATTTTGGCGAGCTTGCTGCCGATTTCGTCGTGCATGTCCTGGGCGATGCGCATCCGCTCGCGCGCCATTTCCTGGCTGTGCTCCAGCGCTTGCAATCGGCGCCGGAGGCGGCGATGCGAAACAATACGCGCCGTGACCGCCACGCCAATGATCAGCACGGCCGCATACAACGCCAGTGCCCAGCGCGCGCGCCACATCGGCGGCGAAATAATGAAGGAAAAACTTGCTCCATCAAGATTCCAGATCCCGTCGGGATTGCAGGCGATAACGCGAAAAGTATAGAGGCCGTACGGCAGCGAGCCGTAATGTGCCTGGCGCGTCATTGAATTTCCTTCAATCCAGTCGGCATCAAAACCCTCCACCTTGTAGCGGAATCGGACTTTCTCTGGAGCCGAAAGGCATGGCGCGGTGAACTCAAAATCCAACTCATGCAAGTCGGAAGGGAGTTTCGCCGGTTGATTTTTCGGAGCCACATCGCCGGAAACACCGAACTTGAATGACTTGACGATTTGATTGTTCGCCCGGACGGATTCCAAATAAACCAGTGGCGGAATCCGATCGGTGATCCAGCCGCGCGGATCGAAGCAAAGCAGGCCGCCGCCCGTGGCGAACCAGAGCAAACCGTCCCGCGATAATAGCGTCGCCGGCCAGCCCGCGCTGGTCATTTCGCCGCCGGCAAAATCCAGGACCAGGCGCGTCCAGGGAAAAACTCCGGTTTTGATGGCATCCTCTAATTCCGTTTGTCGCGCCCGAAAAATTCCTTTCGCGCAGGTAAGGTACATGCTGCCGGTCGCGTCGAATCCGATGCTAAAAATATTCGTGTCCGGCAAACCATCCTGGGCATTCCACGCGGTGAAAGTATCGCCTGCCAGGCAGGCCAATCCCGCGCCTTCGGTTGAGATCCACAATCGCCCTGCGGAATCCTGGCACAAACTGGAAATGGTTTTTCCCGCCAGCGCGCGCGTCACTCGCGTTTCAGTCATCGAATTGGTGCTATGCACAATTAATCTCCCTTTGGTCGTGCCCACCCAGACCTCGTTCGTTCCAAATGGCAGCAAGGCGCTGATGCCTCCATACATGACGCCATCGGAGTGCAGGCGCGCGCCGGCAAAGTGATACAGATGACCATCTCCCGCTCCCATCCACACAACTCCCCCCGCGCCAATGCCGGTTGCCGTCACCAAGTCCTCGGACAAACCGTTTGCAGTGGTATAATCCACGCGATTGGAATTGTGCAACCGGCTCAGACCGACTCCCATCGTCGCCGCCCAGAGTGTTCCGTCGGGAGTCGCGCTTATTGAACGCACGGTTTGATGAATGCCATCTCCATCAAGGTCCTTGTAAGGCTCGAAATGTTCAGTGTTGCCATAAAACAATCCACCATTGGCGAACGCCACCCAGATTTTTCCCGAGGCATCCTCGGTCACACACGTCGCGGGAGTGGTTGGCAGCCCCTGGACTGCTCCGAATTCCCGGATGCGCTCCGGGCGCAACTGAATAAGACCGCCGCCGTCCGTGCCGAGCCACAAACTGCCTTCGCGATCCTCGCAGATGGCGCGCACGTCATTGGGAAGCCGCCCGTCACGAATCGTCACCGGACGAAAGCGTCCGCCGATGAATTCAAACAGCCCCTGCCCGCTGGTGCCGATCCAAAGCCGCCCGTCGCGTCCCTCGTGGAAACTCCAGATGCGCACCGAAGGCGCCTGGCCATTGCGGAAATAATTAAAGCGTTTGCCGCCATTAAGATTGATCAGGTACGTGTCACCGTAAGCCCAAAGATTGTGCTGCTGATCCTCGTAAACGCCGAGAAATTCGGGACTGCGCCCCTGGCTGTCTACGTCGAAATTATAGGGATGAAAACGCCCGGCTTCAAAAACACTGACGCCCGAGCGAGTAGTCACCCAAATCGTGTGCGAGCGCGCAATGTAAACACTGGAAATGGCATCGTCCGGCAAACCATCCTTCGACGTGAACTGCTTGAAATTTTTTCCGTTCCACAGATCGAGGCCGGCGTGCGTGCCGATCCACAACCGGCCGTTGGGATCGGTTGCAAGGCTCGTTATCGAATCACTGGAAAGGCCCTGGGCCTTTTGATAATGCGAGATAGCACCGGCGGCGATGGAATACAATCCCTGTTGCTGCGTGCCGATCCACAAGCTTCCGTTTTCATCTTCACAAAGGTCGCTGACGCGCAATGGCTCTGTGCGTTTATCCGGAAAAGTAATGGTGGACAGATGAACACCGTCAAACCGCGCAAGGCCGTCCTGCGTGCCGATCCACAAATATCCATCGCGGGTTTGCAGAACTGCGGTGACGGAATTTTGTGGCAGGCCATCGGCCTTGGTCCAGGCGCGTGACTGAAAAGTTTCCTGGTTGAGCATCGGAGCCGGCAAGTCACCAATGCCCGCGCAAGTGGCGACCGAGGCAGAGAAGATCAGAAAAACGATGTACCTTAAAATGCTCACTTCGCGGCCAACCGTATCCGAAAAAACGAAGCTTAACAACTTCCTAACTTCGGACTGCCACGCAGGCGCGCATGTGCGCACTGCCGCTCAAAACATTTCAAGCGACGGCAGCGGCGGGCAGCAGCCGGCGCGCTCCGTCAAATTCGCCCGTCAAATCCAGTCCTTCCCGCTCACGCCGTGGCGTCATCGGGTGCATTTTTTCAAACCAGGGATTTTCTGGCGGCCTGCCATCGCGGCAATCCGGGAGACCGCCGGAGGCAGATGCGCCCATGGTGCGAAGTTCCTTGCGGAATTGCGCCGGCGTCTTGCCAAAGCGCGTTTTGAAAACCACGCCCATGTATTCGCCGCTCTTGAATCCGGAGGAATCCGCGACATCCAGCAATGGAAGGTTTGTTCCGAGCAAAAGTTCGCGGGCGCGCTTCAATCGCAACCGGATGATCGCCTCGTGAACGGTCTCGCGAAGAATGGAACGGAACCGTCTTTGCAGCACACTCCGCGAGAGTCCGGCAAAGGCGGCCACGCTGTTAATGGTGATGGTTTCGCAGCAATTTTTTTGGATGAAAAGCATCGCCTTCGCCAGATTCGGATCGGTGACGGAAATAATATCCGTGGATCGCCGGGTGGCGACACCGATGGGGTCAATCAGGATGGCTTCGCGCGGCGGACGTTCTCCATTCATCATGCGATCCAGCAACGCCGCGGCTTCGTAACCGATGCGCTGGGAATTGACGATCACACTCGAAAGCGGAACCTCGGCGAGCGCGGACATCACATCGTCTTTGTCTACGCCGATCACCGCGACATCGTCCGGCACCGCGAGACCCAATTCACTGCACGCTTGGATCACCGCCCGTCCACGAACATCATTGCAGGTCATGATTCCGACCGGTTTGGGAAGCGAATCGAGCCAATCTTTCAATCCGCGCACATCATCGTCACCAGATTTTGGCGAGACAATATTTTCGGCAACATCGTCCTTTCCTTCGGACGAAAACATTTGGAACGGAAAACCCGCTTCTGTGACGCATTGGCGAAATCCATTGGCGCGCGCATCCGACCAATTCAAACCGGTGCGCCCACAAAACGCAAAAAATCGAAAACCGCGTTCGAGAAGGTGCTGCGCGGCCACGCGTCCGACATTTTCTTCATTGGAACAGACCAGGGGAATTTTTACGTCGGGCGCGCCACCGAAAAGATCCACCGTGGGCACGCCCAATCGCGCAATGGTCTTGGCCACGGAACGGGATTTCACGCGCGCAATGACGCCGTCGCCTTGCCAGCCGTTGAACCAATCCGGCGCATCCGCGCGCAAGTCCATTTCATGAAACTCAATGGACCAATGCGTATGCGCCCGCAAATATTCAGAGATGCCCAGGAGAAAATCCCGGCCCAGCGCGGATGAACTTTCGATCAGCAAAGCAACTCTCGGCGAAGGACGCTTTACCAAGGTGAACGTGGGTTTTTTCTTTGCGGGATTCATCGTCCCATCTTACTCCGTGACGAGGCGGTGTCATGTAGCCTTAAGTGGCTACAGAAGCACGTGCTCCATCGAAGTTGCAGAAATTTAGAAAACGGCCAAATGCCTAAAGATAAAGCTTTATCGAGCATGGCCGCCGACGGCTTCGTTGTGCCGCTGATGGCCGCTGACGGGTGAGAGGAATGCTTTACTTCGCCGCGATATGCAATGGGAGTCTTGCGCGGATGTCGTCTGACGCCGCGCCGACGAGGATCTCATAATCGCCCGGCTCAATCACGTAGTGCTTGTGCTCGACATCCCAATAGCGAAATTCCTTGGATGGAATCGCGATGTCCACGTGCGCGGTATCCTGATGCGCAATGGTGATGCGCTGGAAACCACACAAGGCTTCGTTGGCTTGCGGCACGGCTGATTTGACATGGCGAAAATAGACTTGCACCACTTCATCGCCATCACGTGCCCCGGTGTTGGCGACATCAAGTTTGACGTGGACAGTTTGGTCTGAGGCGATCTCCGAGTGGTTGAGTTTCGCGTCGTCGTATTTGAATTGCGTGTAGCTCAGACCGTGGCCGAACGCAAACGTCGGCTGGCCTTTGAAGTACCGATAAGTGCGATTGGCCATCGCGTAATCCGTGAACGCGGGCAGGTCTTCGGTGGATTTGTAAAAAGTGACCGGCAATCGTCCGGCAGGATTGACATCGCCAAACAAAACTTCCGCGACCGCCTGGCCGCCTTCCTGTCCCGGATACCACGCTTGCACGATGGCCGAAAGATTTTCCGCTTCCCACGGCATGGCGATGGCGCTGCCACTGCAATTCACGAACACCAACGGCTTGCCCGTCGCTTTGAGGGCTTTGAGAAATTCGGTTTGCACCGGCGGCAATTCAATGCGGGTGCGATCGCCGTGAAAGAACCCCTCGTACGGCACTTCCATTTGTTCGCGTTCGAGGTCGGCGGAAATCCCCCCGACGTAAATGATTGCATCCACGTTGTCCGCGATCGTGAGCGCCTTGCCTTTGGCTTCGGCATAGAGGAGTTGATTCGTGTCGTTCAAGCGAATCGCCATCGGACAGCCGGCGCCGTAATAAACTTCCACCGAGGAGCCGAGCACGTTTTGAACGCCTTGCGCAAAGGTGACCGGATGGGAAGGATTGCCATTATAATTCCCCAGCAGCGTCGGAACATAAGTGGCATTGATTCCGAACACGGCGATCTTGTGGATTTTGCTCCGATCAAGCGGAAGCAGTCCGTCATTTTTTAAAAGCACCACGCATTCGCGAGCCATCTTCAACGCGAGCAAATCATTTTCAGGCGTGTCGTAATCGTTCGATGGAATTTTGGCGTAAGGAACCATGGACGGCGGATCGAACATGCCCAGGCGAAAACGCGCTTCGAGCAAACGGCCCACGGCGCGATCCAAATCTTCCTCTTTGAGCAACCCCGCTTGAACCGCGTTGGTCAGGCTCGTGTATTCCATGCCGCAACTGAGGTCGCAGCCCATTTTTATGGCAGTGGCTGAAGCCGCCGCGACCGATGGCGAGTATTCATGCCCGCCGACAAAATCATAGATCGCGCCGCAGTCGGAAACCACATGGCCTTTGAATCCCCATTCGCCGCGCAATAGATTACTCAGGAGCAACGGACTGCCGCACGCGGGAATGCCATAGAGCGCATTGTAAGCGCCCATCACCGAACCGACGTGGCCTTCACGAACGGCGGCTTCGAATTGCGGCAAATATGTTTCATAAAGATCCCGTTCGGGTGGTTGGGCATCGAAACTATGCCGCCCCGCTTCTGGCCCGCTATGCACCGCGAAATGTTTCGCGCACGCCATCGCCTTGATGTATTTCGGATCGTCGCCTTGCAAGCCGGTGATGAACGAAACGGCCATGCGTCCGGTGAGAAAGGGATCTTCACCGTAAGTCTCCTGCCCGCGGCCCCAGCGTGGATCGCGAAAAATATTTATATTCGGCGTCCAGAAAGTGAGGCCGGTATAATTCGCGCTGTCGCCGTTATTCGCTTCGGTGTATTCACGGTTTTTCGCGCGCGCCTCGGTGGCAATGGCATCGGCAACACGATGCATGAGGTTGGTGTCAAAGCTGGCGGCCATCGCAATCGCTTGCGGGAAAACCGTGGCCGTGCCATTGCGACCGATACCGTGCAGGCACTCGTTCCAATAATTATATGCGGGCAGACCGATGCGTGGAATCGCGGGCGCGTCATTACAAACCTGGCGGGCTTTTTCCTCCAGCGTCATGCGACCGACAAGATCGCGGACGCGGACATCAAACGGCTGGCTGGCATCGCGCCAGAGCGGCGGCTTTTCCGCGGCGGCAGAGTTGGTGGCAGTATTCGTGTTTTGCGCGGACGACCTGAATGCGATTGCGAGAAAAATAAAAAGGCAAAGCGGAAGGCGAAGCGCCAGGGTCGTTCGGTTAGATCGGGTTTTTTCTTTGGCCAAACTCACGGCCTTAGCTTGTGCGGTTCCCCGCGCGGCGTCAATCTTCTGTAGCGGGAATAATAAACCTCGCGGCGTGAAAATTTATTCTTTCGGCGGTTGATCCAGCCCTTTGCCGACCGATTCCAAAACACTCGTCATTGCGGTCAAGGCACGGCGGCTGTCCCTGCTGCGCAATTTTTTGAACAGTTGCCAAAGACTTAACGGCTCGGATGATTTGGCGTGAGCGAGGTCCGAGGACAAAGATTTGGCCACGGTTCCAAGAAACTCGGGTTCCACTGCGCCCGCAATTTTTGCGAGCACGACCAGATTGCGAAGCGCGCGAATGCCCTCGGATGTTTTCGTGGCATCCACGATGACTTGCAAAATTTTATCGCTCGACCCAAGCGCGCCGCGCAGCGAATCCAGCACGCCGTGGTCGTGAAGCGCTTGCAATAATTGATACGTGTCGAGCAACGCCTCCACATGCTGCATCGGTGCGCGCTCCAATTCGTGAAGTAATTCCGCGCGGCGGTCGCGCGTGGGCAATTCCAAAGGAATCGGCTTGGCCATAGTTAGTCGGATTTAATGTTCAACCGCTTTTGTCCGTGACCGGGCTTGATGTAATCCGGACGCTGCCATTTGCGCTCCACTTCAACTCCGCGTTGCGGCGTGGGATGGCCGAAGCGATGGTTGTTTCGCGGCAGCGGACTTTCGCCGACTTCCCCGAGAACCTCCATGCGCACGGAAGTGTCTTTGTAGGCCGGCGTGTGGGTCTGCGGGTCGGTGTGGCTGCCGGTTAATTTATTAACCGGGTGCTCGGTCGAATTCATCGGCATGTAAAGTTCCTTGCCTTTCACGCGATCAGTCACGAGGGCGCGGACGCGCAATTTCCCGTAACGCGAAATCAGCCGCACCCACGCGCCGCTTTCGATCTGGCGTTCCTTGGCCAGCGCTGGCGAAATTTCGACGAACGTATCGGGAGTTTTTTCGTGAATGCCATTGACGCGATTGGTGAGGTTGCCTTCGTGAAAATGTTCGAGCAGTCGTCCGTTATTTAAATGCAGATCGAATTCGGAATCGGCGGGATCCGCGGGTTTGCTGTAACCGACCGGAAATAATTTTGCCTTGCCATCGGGAAACTTAAACTTTTTGGTGTAGAGCAAAGGTTCGTCCGTGCCGTCAGCCGCGACAGGCCAACTCAACGACCGGTAACCTTCGAGCCGTTCGTAAGTCACCCCGGCGAAGATTGGCGTGAGCGCGGCAATCTCCTCATAAATTTTTGACGGATGATCATATTTCCAATTCGCGCCGAGACGATTAGCGATGTCTTGAATGATAACCCAATCGGGACGGCTGCCTTCGAGCGGCTCGAAAACCTGGTAGAGCCGTTGCATGCGCCGTTCGGTGTTGGTAAAAGTTCCTTCCTTCTCCAAACTCGGGCTCGCGGGCAAAACCACATCGGCGAACTGGCAGGTCTCGCTGAAAAAAATGTCCTGCACGACAAAAAAATCCAGCTTGGAAAGCGAGTCCTGAACGTAGTTCGCATTGGAATCCACCAGGGCAATCTCTTCACCAAAAAGATACATCGCCTTGAGCTTGCCTTCGAGGATGGCATCAATCATCTGGTGATTGTCGAGCCCCTTGCTGGTCGGCAATTTTACGCCCCAGCCGATCTCAAATTTTTTGCGCACCTCCTCGTCCTCCACTTTTTGGTAACCGGGAAAAAAATTCGGCATCGCGCCGTGGTCGCTCGCGCCCTGGACATTGTTATGGCCGCGCAACGGATACGCTCCGGTCCCGGTGCGCATGTAATTTCCCGTCACCAGCAGCAAATTGGAAATGGCGGTTGAAGTGTCCGACCCCATGCTGTGCTGGGTCACACCCATCGCCCACAAAATGCAAACACCGCTCGCCTCGGTGATCATATCCGCAACCAGCTTAAGCGTCTCAATGGAAAGCCCCGTGACCTCCGACGCGAATTCCAAAGTAAACAGGTCGAGACTCTTGCGATATTCGTCCAGACCATTCACCCATTGCGCGAGGAATTTTAGGTTCGCGCGATCCGTGTCGAACAGATGCCGTGTGACCGCACAAAGCCAGACCAAATCCGTGCCCGGGCGCGGATGCAAAAACAAATCGGCCCGCGATGCCATTTCGTGTTTGCGCAAATCGGAGACGATTAATTTCTGCCCGCGCAATTTGTGGGCCTGTTTGACGCGAGTGGCGAGCAGCGGATGACTCTCAGCGGTGTTGCTGCCGATGATGATGACGAGGCCCGCGTGCTCGATGTCTCTGATGGAACCGGAGTCACCGCCGTAACCAACCGTGCGGAACAAACCCGTGGTCGCCGGCGCCTGGCAATAGCGCGAACAATTATCCATGTTGTTCGTGCCGATCACCGCGCGTGCCAGCTTTTGCATCAAATAACTTTCCTCGTTGGTGCATTTGGACGACGAAATAAACGCGAGCGCATCCGGGCCGGATTGCGATTTAATTTGTTCGAAACGTCGGGCCACCAAATCAAGCGCTTCGCCCCAGCTAGCGGCGCGAAATTTTTCGCCTTCGCGAATCAAGGGCGTCGTCAGGCGGTCCCCGCTGTTGACGAAATCCCAGCCGAATTTGCCTTTGACACACGTCGAGATGCCATTGGCCGGGCCATCGTTGGGCGACACTTTCAATATCTCGCGGTCCTTCGTCCAAATGTCGAAACTGCAACCGACGCCGCAATAAGTACACACGGTTTTGGTGCGCCGGATGCGGGATTCGCGCATGTCCGCCTCGACCTCGGACACCTTGAGGATCGGCATGTAACCTGTGTCCGGCTCGACACCTTTGACAATATCAATCATGCCGTCGAGCAGCGTCTTGGGCATTGACGTCATGAAACCCGCCTTGCCAAGCATGGATTTTTCCATGAGCGCGTTGCAGGGGCAGACGCTGATGCAATGGCCGCAGGAAACGCAACTGGATTCGCCGATATTCGCGCCGCCATCCCACAAAACGCGCGGCTGTTTGTCCTCCCAGCGGATGGAGAGAGTTTCATTGACCTGCACATTCTGGCAGGCCTCGACGCAACGGCCACAAAGAATACATTGATCGGCATCGTAACGATAAAACGGATTCGAGTTGTCCACGGGAAAACCCTTGGGCCGAAAAGGAATTTTTTGGTGCTCAATGGCGAGAAGCTTGGTCGCGTTGTGAACGGTGCAATTTCCGTTGTTGTTATCGCAAACGGTACAATAGAGCAGATGATTTTGCAGCAGGCGATCGAAGGCTTCGCGCTGGGCGGCATCCGCCCGCGGCGAATTGGTGGAGATAACCATGCCAGAAGCTGCGGCGGTTTCGCACGCGCGAACCAACTCGCCATTCACCTCGACCATGCAAGTATCGCACGTGCGGATGGGACCGAGTTGGGGATGGTAACAGACGTGGGGAATCTCAATGCCCGCGCGGGAAAAGAAATCAATCAACCGTTCGCCGGATTTCGATTCCATCGCTGCGCCATCAACTGTAAGCGTGAGCACCATGCTGGTTGGAAGTGGCTTCCAACGAAAGCGTAGCGCAGATTTGGTGAACGCACAACAGCTTGGTTAACTGCGGAGACGCGGAGGCGTCGAGTTTAAGGAAAATATCTGCTGAAGCTGCTCAACGATAAACGATCTGTTCGACCTTGACTAAATTCTCGGAGGGTTCGGCGAGGCTGCCGTGGGTGTTGTCCACGAAGCGGGCGTCCTTGATCACATTGTCCTTACAGGTGGCGTCATTGACGATAAACGCATCGCCGCCGCAATCGGTAATGGTCAATCCCTCGAAATTATTGCCGGTGCATTCGGTTCCCGGTTGCAGCTTCCAGCCGTCAGCCTGAGCCTCGGCAGTTTGCGCCATGAAGATGCCGTGGTTGTGGCTATTGGAGATGGTCACATCGTGAAAGGAATTTCCACATGAGTGGCGCATAAAGACGCCCAAGTCGTTCCCGCTGAGAGTGGCATTGGTGATGATATTGTTATTGAAAGCGAGATCGAGGGAAATGCCGGCGGCAAGATTGTCGTGCAAGTGCAGGCCGCTAAATTGCGATTGCTCGGTGAAATAACAGGCAAGGCCGTCGAATTGATTATCGTAAGCAGTAAAGTCGTGGACGTTCAACCGGCGCGTGCTCGCCGTGACCAATCCACCCGAACGGCAACTGCGGCAGACCACGCCTTCGACGGAGGAATCGTTCACCTGCCAGATATCAATGCCATTATTATTAAGCTGCGAACCGTCAGTCGCAGAATGCCAGAATTCCACCGTTTGATTTTGACGATTGCCGTTGATGGAAAGGTCGGCCAGGCGCAAGTGCGAGGTGGCACGCAACGGCGCGGAAAGCGGCGAGCCTAAAATAACTACCGGACAATTTGCCTTGTCGGCCAAATGCAGAACCGTATCCAAACCACTGCCGCGCAATGTTTGTGAATCACGGCGAAGCATCAATGGCTCGTGAATTTCGTAGGTTCCGCTCGCCAGCAGGACTTCACCGCCGCTGGGGAGACTATCAAGCGCAGCCTGAATTTGCTGTTGAGTTGAATCGGCGGCGAGTTTGACGATAACTGGTTCTGCGACCGATGATCCCGAAAGGGAAAAGCTCATCAACGAGAGAACCAGCGATATGGAAAGAATGGACAGATAGAATGACCGGGAAGTCTTTTGTGTATTCGTGTGCTGCATACTACTAATACGTCTGGAATTGAAGTTCTGACGCATACATCGTCAAAAAAATTCAAAGCCTTGAATTTTCTTGCGAAAATAGTAGAAGAATTGGGCAGAGGATTTCTATCACCCAAACGCCTTCAGACACTTACGAAACCTCCAACTGGACTACCCCTTTGAAGCCAAACGATTTCTATCGTTTTATAATAACAGAACCGAACGGCGCTGGCGCATCCATATCACCTTGCGCCGCCGAGAAAATTATTTGGCGGGCGCATGAACCGGCTGCCAGCTCGGACGCAAGCGCCCGAACGTCGGTGCTGGTTTACCGGTTTGGCGGGACCAGCCCATCGGCACCTTGCGTTGGCGGTAAACATACTCATGTTTCTCGTGCCGTTTCTCGTACCAATTCTCTAAAAGGATGGAGAAAAAGATCGCAACCGCCATCAGCACAAACACGCCAACCGCCGCTGATGCCAGCATGAGATGAGGAACGAGTTTTTCAAACAAGATTGTGATTGCTTTCATACAAATTTTTCTTTTGCACAATGGATGCCAGCCGTTTGAAAAATGGAATTCCCTGCTTTTAAAGGGATTTTTTAACTTTCATCTGCTCGAAAAGTTCTGGACGCATTGCAAGTTGCGAATGATGTGGCAGTTAAAATGGCGCGAGATGCAATATTGAAACATCTACGCTTTCAGAACGGCCTTCGCATAAAAAAATAAACCCACGAATGAGTTTCGTGGGTTCGATGCTTAATTGCGAATGTGTTTAATGGCGGCTGATTTCCGTACGACCATGGCCATTCTTTTTTGCGGTACCAGTTTTTACGGGCGAAACCTCGATCCCCAAAGCGGTGCATAAGTCAATTTCATGCTCCTGCTCCTGCACGATGATTGAGCGCAGCGTTTCGCTCAGCGCAAATTCGCCCATCGCTTCGGCTTGGCGGATGCGCAGACGATAGTTCTTGATGGTCACGCGTTCGTTTTCCAAGTCGGCGCGCAACATGGTGACCGGGTCGTTTGAAGTGACAACGGGTTTCGCCACAACCGAGGGCATGCCACCAAAATAATCCACTTGTTTGGAGATTTTGATCGCATGCGCCAGTTCTTCGCCGGCGTGTTTTTCCAATTCGCGGGCGATGTCCGTGTAAGCCGCACCTTTGAGGACCTGGCTGTAAACCGTGTAGGCGATGATCGCCTGATATTCGCGTGACAAATCCTCGTTCAACAATTCGATCATTTGTTCGCGCGTAATTTCCACGTTCTGAGTCACATTTTCTTTAGTCATAAATGAATGGTAAGAGTTTGAGTTGAATTTAGATGCGTCCCAACAAGAGCAGTACGACGAGAATAACCAGCACCAGACCGAGCCCGCTGCTGGGGTAATAACCCCAACCACGGCTGTACGGCCAGGTTGGCAAGGCCCCCAGCAACATCAGGAGCAACAAAATGACTAATATGGTTCCTAGCATAATTCTTTTTTATGGTTCCGTGATCCAACAATGAAGCTTTTAAAAGCGCGACTTGTGCCAAACTGTGCCGATGCTGAATCCACCAATCCCCGAACAGCCACAACTCCCTTTTACCCGCATGAAATCAGGATTTTCTTGTGTGTATAAAAAATAAATCAGCAGACGGCTTCTCGAAGTCACAGCAAATTGATCCAAGCAATTTGCGACGGCGGTCTGCATACCTTTGCAAATTGCAAAGTATCCCCATTTTTTGGCCGTCGCTTTTAAAGCGCTTCACAGCAAAAGATTTGCATCTCTAACTCGTAGTCAAAAAAGTTGACAATCGTCAGCGTGTAATATAAAGTGCTACGCATAAATTTTAGTCCGACCCGAACAACCTCTGATGAAATCATCCCCATTTTTTTTCGCCAGCGGCAGGGATAATTGTTTCGCTCAATATTGTGGATGTTTTCTCATTTTGTTTGGGATGATGTTTGCGAACAGCACTCAGGCCCAAATCAGCAACGTCCTGAGCGACCCCGGTTTTGAAAATGGCCTGACTGGCTGGTCTGCCTTCGGAGGAAATACCTATAGCCAAACCGACGCGACGCAAGCGCACTCCGGCAACAATTACTTCAAAATTTATCAAGCCTTCAATGGCCAGGTGAACTACAATGGCATCTACCAGGATTACCCCGCAACAGTTGGTGCCACATTTACCGCCGATGGCTGGGCAAAGACCACTTCAGGCGATAAACTTGCCGGCGCCAATTTGGCGTGGATAGACGTCACGTTTCGCGATTCGTCCTCCAATACTCTGGCCTTATACCGATCATTCATCATCAGCACAAACTCGCTCCAAGCGGGAACTTTTCCCGTGGATACGTGGACCTATCTCGCGGCAACAAATCAATATAACCCTTCTACGTTTCAAATCATCGGCGGCGTCAGCAACCTCGTTGCACCCACCGGCACGGCCTTCATCCGCTACGAACTTTTTCTGCAAGGCGATGCGAGCACGGCGGGCAATGGCTCCGTTTATTTTGACGACGCCGAACTCAATCAAGTCCAACCCGGCGGCAGCACGCCCACGCCTCTCGCCACTCAGATGAATATTGTCTGGAACGACGAATTCAACGGCACCGCGGTCAACTCGCATCATTGGACTTTTGAAATGGGCAATGGCGACGGCGGTTGGGGCAACGGTGAACTCGAATATTACACCAACCGCCCGCAAAATGTTTACGTCACCAACGGAATTTTACATATCGTCGCGATTAAGGGAGCGTTCCAAGGATTCAATTACACCTCGGCGCGCATGAAGACCGAGGGCTTGTATAGCAAGAAATACGGACGTTTCGAATTTCGCGCCAAGCTTCCGACCGGCACTGGTTACTGGCCTGCTCTATGGCTCTTTCCTGAAGATTCCGTTTATGGTGGCTGGGCTGCCTCGGGAGAAATTGACGTTATGGAAAATAGGGGCAGCATACCTTCCACCGTTTTAGGCACGCTTCACTATGGCGGTCCCTACCCAAATCAACAGCAATCACAAAATAACGGCTACGTATTCGCCAATAATTCCGTCACTAACTGGCACACTTACGATCTCGATTGGACCAATAACGCCATCAAGTGGTCCGTTGATGGCGTTGCTTATGAAACACAAACGAGTTGGTACAGCGCGAGCAATCCGGCAAACCAAAGTGTCCACAACGCCTACCCTGCTCCGTTCGACCAGCCATTTTACATCATTATGAACTTGGCAATCGCTGGCGGCAGCTTTGAAAGTCCCCCGACCGCCGCCACCGTCTTTCCTCAGGACATGCAAGTGGATTACGTGCGCGTCTATGACCTGACGCCGCCGCTCCAATTCACAATGACCCACACAAATTCAAACCTCGCATTGAACTGGCCGTCACAAATCGTTTGCCATCTCCAATCGCAAACCAATCAATCGGGTTCGCCTTCCGGCGCATGGATAGATTTGGCGATCACCAACGGCCCCTATGTATTGCCAAAACCCCCAACCAACGCCGCCGTGTTTTATCGGCTGGTTTCCCCTTAAACGGCCAATTCGCTTCGCATTGTAGCAGTCGGTCTATGACCGCCAAATTCCCGCCCCTTCTCCGCGCCTCCATGTCTTCGTGTCTCCGCGGTTCAAATCAAAATCTCAAACAAACCCTATTGTTTCCCCCCATTCTCCCGAAACCACTGGATCGCGTGCAGTAACAACTCCGTCGAAGTCTTCAACTGCAACTTCTCCTTGATGCGCGCGCGAAACGTATTAATCGTCGCGATGTTTAAATTCAATTCCTCGGCGATCTTGCGCGTGCCTTTTGCCTGCCCGAGCATTCGGAAAACTTCCAGTTCGCGCCCGCTCAACATTTCCAGCGGCGATACCGGCGCTTCGCCTTTCCCACGCGTCAATTTCGACAGCATAGAAATGGACATTTTTTCGCTGAGATAAACATCGCCGCCGAGCACGCGCGCGATTGCTTCGAGCACTTTTTTTCCGCGCTCATGTTTCATCACGTAACCCATCGCTCCCGAACGCAACGCGCGTTCCGCGTAAAGCGATTCGTCGTGCATCGAGACCACCAGCACCGGCAAATCTTCGTGGTTCGCCTTGATCGCCTTCACCAGGTCAATCCCGCTGCCAACGCCCAGCGAAATATCCACCATCACCAGGTCCGGTTTCAGGTCAACGATGGCCTGCATCGCCGAGGGCGCGTCCTCCGCCTCGCCGCAAACGCACAGTTCCGGCGTGCGATCAATCAGTTGCTGCAACCCTTCGCGAAACAAAGGATGGTCGTCCACAATCAGGATGCTGTTTTTGCGCGTCGCTACTCGTGACATAATTAATTCGCTGGGTTGCCCTCGTTTTAATCAAACGGTTGACTTTTTCTCGCTGCGCGCCAGGTCCGGCATCGCGGTTGAGAATAGACAAGTCAAATGAGTGCCATGACCGGGCCGATTTTCCAAGTTTAAAGTCGCACCGATAACCCGTGCGCGATATTGCATGATGCGGATGCCCATGCCGCCATGCGGCACTGGCGGTGTTACGAAACCGCTGCCATCCTCGCGCACTTCCAGCAGATAACGATCACCCACCGGTTCCAATTTGATGACGATGTGCCGCGCTTTGCCGTGCTTCACGGCATTCGCTACAGCTTCGAGTACAATATAATATAAGTGTAGCGCGATTTCATTGTCCACGCCTGAGGGCGGTTTTTCGGATACAAATATGCAGTTGATTTTGAAAAGTTCGCTGACGTTCGAGGCTAGTTCTTCCAGCGCGGACGGCAATCCATTTTCCTCCAATCGCACAGGAAACAATCCGCGCGCCACTCCACGCGTTTGCATAATCGCTGAATTGATCAATGCACTGATGCGCTCCGCTTCGGAAAATTCCGCAACGCCCTTTTCATCAAGCACATTCGCCAGTGATTCCGACATCAGCGCGATTCCTGCCAGCAGTTGGCAGATGCCGTCGTGCAAATCATGGCCGATGCGCCGCTGCTCGCGATTGCTTATTTCCAGAATCTCGCGTTCCAGTCGTTTGCGCTCCGTGATGTCGCGCGCGATGCCCTCGACCTCCACGCCTGCGCCCTGCTGCTTGATTAAGCGCGTGCTCACTTCGAGCTTTACGCGATGCCCCGACGCTGCAACGAAATCCCATTCCGCCGCCGGCGTCTCCGCGCCCTTCAAAACTTCATCCAGCCACTTGCGCGCTGAGGCGCGTTGTTCCTCGACGACCAAGTCCACAATATTCCTGTTGAGCACTTCAGCCCGCGACCGTTGCAAAAGTTGTTCGCCCGTCTGGTTGATCGAAGTGATGCCGCCCTGCAAATCGTGGGTATAAACAAAGTCGTTGGCGTTTTCGAACAATTCCTCGTAGCGCGCCTTGAGCGCGGCTTCCGTCTGCAATTTCTGACTGATGATGTCCGTCTGCGAAGCGACGCGGTTGCGCAACAGGACCACCCAGATCATCGCGAACAACACCACGAAGCAAAGCACTGCGACCATCCACAACATTTTTTGGAGCGTCCACCACGGCGGATATTTCAATACGAATACATCCCCCGCCGTGCGCATCAAAACGTGAAACGATTTCGCGCGCCAGTCTTCGCCCGCGTGCCAGTCATTGCCCGGCTCGATCAGGCATACGCCCGTCACCGCGACCTTGCTGCCCTTCTGCAAGTAACTAAAACCCGTGCCGGTTTCCTTGCCTTCAATCGCCGCATTGAAAATAATCCCGTCGGCTTGCAGCACGAGAAATTGCTCACGCGTCTGCCGCACGCGTTCGAGCACCGTCGCCTCGATGCGCACCAATCGGCAATCGTACGTGCCCTTGAGCGCTTCATCCACGGTAATGTTTTCCGGTTTTGGCACATGGCCGGTGCTGACCTTGCGAAAAATCGCGTCCTCCATCATCGGCGTATAAATTCCCTTCGCGGGAAAACCCACGACTTCCACGCGGTCGCCTATGAGCAGCGGCCCCGCCTGCTGCGTCTGGACATGCAAACCCTGTTTTTCGTCCTCGATATAAAGCGTGCTGTCGTCCTGCCGGTAAATCACCGTGCCTACGACCTTCACGCGGCTTCCGTAAGAACCTTCCGGCGTGAATTGTTGCAACGTGCCAATGCTCTTGAGCGGAAGCGAAAACGGATCACCCGCCGACGGCCCTTCGACGACGAGGTCCTGTGGGCGCGGCAGGAGCAACCGCAACCGAAAGAGTTGCCGCTGGCGATTGAACAGGCTGATGCACACTCCACGCGCGCGAACCATGCTGCCCACAATGTCTGTCAATTTATCCGGCGCCAAACCTTGCGCGTACGCCGTGAGACGCCCGCCTCCGGTGGCGATGTCAATGAGTTCGTGATTAGTTTGCTCATCGAAATAAGCCGCGCGCACCACGCCATGCACTTCCACAAACTGACTGTCCTCTTGGCCGCTGGTGAGTTGCTCGTAGGTGACCGGTTTTGCGGCCGGAAGTTCATTCGTGCCCACAACCTCGATTTGTGACGGCATGAGAATGGGCGCATACTCGCCCGGATAGGTGACGCCTTCGATCTGGATTTCCTGCCCTGGTTTCAATGGCGGCAGATTGGTGTTGTCACCGATGTAGATCCCGGCGGTATCGTCCTGAAGAAAACGCGTGTAGAGACTTTGGTCGAAAACGGTGATCACGCCGCGCATTTTTACCGGATAATGCAACGCGGCTTGCTCCGGCGTCAGTCGGCGGATCTGCTCAGCGGTATGAAGTTCCTCAAGTGGCGGCGCGTCCCCTGCCCTCGCGAATCCAGTGGTAATAGTCGCGAACAAAACAATTCCCCCCAGTATCGCGAGCACAAAATTTCTTGCGTCCGCAGATCTGAATACTATGCGCCCATGACGAAGTCGAAATGGCATTCGGCGTTGCGGCAGAACGATTCACCATCAGCACGAAAGGTTCAGCAGTAGGCCGACGATAACGGAATTACTAAAAAAAACGAGTTTTTATTTTTCGTCCCGGGGTAACCAGACTTGTGTCTCGGCAATGGGACGAGGCGCCGCGACGATTCCTTCTGTTTTCGCCGAATCGCCGGGGAAAGAAATATCACTGGCTCGCCAAAAAAGTGCTTCGGGCTTGCAACCACGACAAGTCATCGGAATTAGGAGCTTTCGGTATCGGAGCAGAAGGAACGTCATGCAGATGCAGGATATTTTGATCAGTCCATTTACGGGTTTCGCAGTGGCCATCAGCGAAGCACAAACTTCCCGCTCCATTGTGATAGGCCGCAGGGATGTCCACCCAGCTACCGGCAGCATTCGGATCACACACGAACATCCCGTCATTGATGCTGTAAGGATTTTCGTCCATGAACACCCACGTTTGCGCGGGAGATTTAACATCGGTTTGCTTTGTGAAAACTTGCAGCGTCTTGAGGCCTTCGTACTGGCTGGTGCTGTCCCAATTATCCGCCGGCTGCGGGTTGAGCCAGCAATTCGCCGACATGCTGCGGACGGTCGGCAGGCCGTTGACCAGCTTGCGGTCCGCGGGACATTTGTAGATCGAGACGCCGTCAATGTAGGGATAGACCAATCCATTCTCGATCAACTCGACGTTGGTGCAAACCCACGGCTGATCCACGCGCCCCAGCACCCACTGGCTTTTTGAACCCCCAGGCTGCGCATTCGCGTCCGGCAATTCCGTGACCAGCGAATTCTCTCCGCCCACGAAAACGATCTTGCCATCGTTGTCGCCGGAATAAAGCCGCCAGCCGACTTGGAGTTGTCGCAAATTGTCCAGGCACTCGGCGCCCTGTGCCCGCGTCCTCACCCTCGCCAAAATAGGCAGGAGCAATCCTGCCAGCATGACCAGGACAGCGATGACAAAAACCAGTTCAATCAACGTAAAACCGGCGGCCGATTTGCTTCGCCGGTGAGCACAAATTTTTTTCATACTCGTCAGGATTCGAAACACAAAAACCGCGGACAAAACTCCTGCATCGTCCTCTCCAACGCGGAGAGAGATTCCACGAGCGCCAAAAGCTCGCGACCCATTACTCTGATTATACTCTAAACCTTGCGCCCAGAACTCTTCCCCCTCTCCGCCGCTAGCGACGGAGAGGCCGAGGAGCGATCGCCTCGTATCCAATTCATTATCAGGACGAGCGACCCGCTCTCATAACTATCTTCTGCAATTCTATTGTGTATTGACCGTGTAAAACCGTTTGCCTGTGCCGATGGGATCCTTCACGGTTTTCGTGGTGCCATCGCCGGTGACGTTCGTCAATGTCTGCCACGAGCTATCCGTCAGGTTGTTTTTGTATAGCACCTGATAGATTGGCCCGAACAAAGTGGGGAACGTGACATCCAGCGTCGCATTGGTTGTTGCCACCACCGGCACTGGAGCGCGCAACTTGAGGTCCATCAAGTCGAGAAAGACCGACCCACCGGTATCCGCATGATGCGTGATTTGGAAACGCACCTTGGCTGTGCCCGGCGGCGCCACCATGAATTTCGGCGTATCAATCAACGTGGTTTCATCCGCCTCATAATGATTGGTCGGCTGCACCTGTATCCACACGTCCGTCGGACTGCTGCTGCTGATGCTCCCCGATTTATAGAACCCCACTATCCCTCCGTTGGCGTCTTGAAATTGAATTTCCAGCCAGCACAATCCTGCGCCACCAATCTTGTCCGCCGAAGGCGTGTAAAGCCAGCCACTGGCGGTATAAACCTGCCCGGGAACTGCGGGACGATCCTGATAAACACCGTTGTAAGTGCCCGTACCCGTGCTGTAAGTCTGCACGGCATCCGCGCCATCGAGCACATTGATCGGCGTGCTGGTATTAAAATAAAATCCGTTGGTGTTCACTTCTGCCGCGCCGTTAAAATTGACCCAGCCGGCGTCCGATGTCGTCGCGAACATACCGCTCTCAAAACTTGGATCAATCAGCAAATTCGTCTTCGCCTGCGCCAACGGAACGACGGATAAATTCGCGCTTGCGACCGCAGTATTTCCGATGGCATTCATGACGAATGCGGAGTATTGCCCCGCGTCGGCCACAACCACATTCGAGATGACGAGGGTATTGGTCGAAGTACCAGAAATGCGGTCGGTATCGCTCAACAGCACAGCGTTATTCGCCGGGCCGTAAAACCATTCATAAGTGAACGGCGCGGTGCCTTGCGCCGTGACACTGAAATGTGCGGTTTGGCCTTCTACCAGCGATTGTGCCGCGAGCGAACCGATCGTTGGATCGGCATTGTTCACCGCTATCACGACTTGTCCCAAACTCGCGAGCGTGGCGGGATTTGCATCCGGCCCGATCAACTCAAACCCATATTGAATATGATGACCGGGCGTCGTGCCAAGCGTGATGGAAAACGACTGGCCGGGAGTCAGTGTGGCCGTCGTCGGAGTATTGAAAGAATAGTCGGGCGCAAAATCCTTGATGAACGCCGTGCAGATGTACGGCGCAATGAGGGTATTCGTCAAACAAGTGCCGTTGAAGGTCAGCGCCTGCCCCGCGAGCGTATCGTCCTGCACATAAAAACTCGCGTCAATATAGCGATTGCCGCTGCCGTCGGCATTCACGTAATTCGTATCCGTGGGATTGTAGAAAAGCGTGTTTGGCTGGAGCGTCAACGTATTCGTGCCATTAAAAAATCCGCGAACATCGTTGGTGGCGACCGCCTGCCCGAACTGATAGACATCACCATTGGCCGGCAATGTGAACACATTCACGAAACCGATCCAGGGCTTCGACGAATCCACAGCGAGAGAGGTCTGCGCCTGGCTTTGACTTGCGGCCATCATAGATGCCGACACCGCCAAACCGGCGGCCAAATATTTAGCTGTGAAGAATGATTTCGATGTGATTTTACCGCTCGTTTGTGGCTGAGCGTGAATACGTGTGGTCATGGATAATTCCTTTAATGGTTTACGAATGAGACTTTGAGTTGCGTCAAATCAGTTACTTGTTCTACGTGACTATGTAATAGTTTGTATTACAATTTTACTTGCTCGTCAATACCTATCTACATTATTTTGTTTTGGCAACGGTTTGTTCTGGTTCTGACATCACCATCCAGTTAGTCTCCGCCGCAACATCATTGACCGCAATTTTTTGCCAATATGCCAAAGCCTCGTAAATCCGCCCTCCTCTTTGCCGCCCTTTGCGTGCTCTGTTTTGGCGCTGCCGCCGACTCGCAAACCGCCGCCACCAACGGCCCAACCAAAGTGGAAATGCGCCATTCCGGCGATGCCTATCAACTTTATGTCGGCGGCAAACCTTTTTACATCAAGGGCGCCGGACTCGAGCGCGCCGACATCGAAAAAATTGCCGAGCATGGCGGCAATTCATTTCGCACCTGGTCGCCACGCGGCGGCGAACAACTGCTCAACACCGCGCAGAAAAATGGCCTCTACGTCACACTCGGTCTTGACATCGGGCGCGAACGCCAGGGTTTTAATTACAACGATCCGCAAGCCGTCGCGCGTCAACTCGAGGCCACGCGGCGTCAAGTTTTGCGTTACAAAGATCATCCCGCGTTGATCATCTGGGCGATTGGCAATGAACTGAATTTGAACTACGAAAACCCCAAAGTGTGGGACGCCGTGAATGGCATTTCAAAAATGATTCACCAGATTGATCCTAATCATCTCACCACCACGCCACTCGCGGGCGTCAATCCAGAGGTCATCGCCGAACTCAAGAAACGCGCGCCCGATCTGGATCTGCTCGCGTTCCAAACTTACGGCGATATCGTCAATCTCCCGCACCATCTCAAGGACGCCGATTGGAACGGTCCGTACATCGTGACCGAATGGGGAGCGACCGGTCATTGGGAAAGTCCCAAGACGGATTGGGGTGCGCCGCTGGAAAACAACAGCACTGTCAAAGGAGATTTATACAAGATGCGTTACGAGACAGCCATCGCCGCTGACCCAAAACATTGCCTGGGCTCGTACGTTTTTTTGTGGGGCCAGAAACAGGAACGCACACCGACCTGGTACGGCGTCTTTCTCAAATCAGGCGAGGAAACCGCGTCGGTTGATTCCCTGCAATACGACTGGACCGGCCAATGGCCGCAGGAACGCGCGCCGCACATTGACGACACGTGGCTCGCCGGCAAAACCGCATCGCAAAATATTCATCTAAAGCCGGGGCAAACTTATCCCGCGCGCATTGCTGCCGAGACAAAAAGTTCCGCCGCATTGAATTATTCCTGGGAAGTGCTTCGGGAGAGTTCTGAAAAAACCGTCGGTGGCGACCATGAAGCCACGCCGGTTCCCCTGCCGAATTTGATCGCCGACTCTTCGAAGAGCGAAATCCAACTTCAAACCCCCGCGCAACCCGGCGCGTATCGTCTCTTCGTCTATGTGTCCGACGGCCACGGCCGCGCCGGGCATGCGAATATTCCGTTCTATGTTGCCCCCTAGCAATGATCCTATCGCAACGATTATCTATTTTGCTTTCTGAACGATAAGCATTTTAACGGGCTCACGATCAGGAACAAGATCAAGCCCTAGCTGGCTGGGCAGCCATTGTTTGAGACTCTCAAGTCTCTCATCCGACGCGCTCCCCAAATTCTCGGGAAGATCGAAATCATAATTTCCTTTCAGCTCGGTTTGATCAATTACCGGAATTTGCAAGATCCATCCAAGGTCGGCGGCCAATCTGGACATTGGCGTGTTTTTATTATGAATCAGACCATTATTTACATGCGTTTTGAGCGAGGCCGCGGTCACCGAGACAGTCGGCTTTAGTCCAAGAGCGTTGGGATAATTTACCTTGAGCACCAGGACATCCGTATCTCTCATTTCATATGCGCCGACCAGGCCAAATTTAGTCTTGATTAAGCCTTGGAGGGCCATTTGTGAATTGTCAGGCAAATTGGCGATGTAATCATAAAAGCCATTGGGCATATTTGAAGGCCAAACGATTTGGCCGGACAGCAAAGGAAAGCCATCTTGAAACGCTCGAATGATAATTTCCTTTGGCGTGGCATGTATGCCGATGAACCGGTATTGCTCCTTGTTTTTTGTGTCATCAATCAGACTCGAAGTCGCGCTATTGACCGTCGTGAATTTTGAACGAACGATCGCCACCTGGGGAAAGGTATTATTAAGTGCCTTTAATCCTTCCTCGCCATTAGGACGGGCTATTTGCCACGCATAAGTTCTGTGTTCGTGAATCTCTTTGGCGGTAAAAGTGATTGCTCCGCCGGCAAGCAAAACTCCCACACCAGTGACGATGGCGGTTTTTACCTTTGTCCATATCATAAGTTTCAGTGCCTTTTCGACGCAGGCTAAGGTTGTAATACTGGTCGTCGCTCCTTTTGCAATCGCGGCTGCGGTGACGGTTTTAGCTGATAACGCAGACGCGGCCTGAATAGAGTTGGTCGAAATTACTCCTCCAATAATTGTAGCCGTGGAAATCACCCCGCGTTTGGCGAATGTCGTCCGCAGCTTTTCGAGAGCCCGACCGATGCGCTTTTTGGCAGCACTCTCACTCGCTCCCAGCGCGACCGCAACTTCATGCACGCTTCTGTTCTGAAAAAATCGAAGCACGATTGTGCGCCGATCTTTTTCATTCAAGCTCGCGATTGCCTCGTCTAGCAACGGAGCAATTTGATGCCATGCTTCATTCTCCGGTTCATTTAATAACGAATGCATGTAGGCCTCTTGCTGGCGTTTCGCGTAGCGCCATCGGGTTTTTATGGCATCGGCAGCCGCAAAGACGGTGGCGCGATGCAGCCAGCTTGGAAGGATGGTTTTGGAACCGAGTGAGGCCGCCTTGCGAGCCAGAATAATGAAAACGGCTTGCGTGATCTCCTCGGCCAGGTGCGGATCGTTTATTTGACGAATCGCCGTTGAATACACGAGATTCAGATAACGGGATACGAGTGTCTCAAATGCCTCATCGGAATGATGGGCAACATACTCTCGCACCAGTTCAATATCGTTATCGGCCATTCATCATTTCATGGCCGCAATAGCGAAAAGGTGACAGTTTATTTTAATCTAATTTTCTGTGGCGAAAACAACGGAAATTGCTTTTCAAACATTATATTTCTCCGGCATCCACCCACGCTCCACGCAATTTCTGAAGTTCCATCCCCCACTCGCTTCAGTACGATACGTCCAGAAATACCAACCGTCGGTCGTATCGTAACTTAGCAGTTGGGCCGCGGCGTAGGCACGCATGCCAGCATCCTGCGTCAGGCCTTTCATCGCGCGCGTTGTGTGCGGCGGCAAACCGCAGGACCATTCACCGACGATGCACCTATGTTTTTCGCGCATCGCATCCAACTGCGTTTTACGATGCACTACCGCGAAATCCACCTGCTCCTCGATGTCCCGTTTTTTGTCCTCGTCGCCGAAGCATTGATACATGTGCGTGTCGAGAATCACATTCTTATAATCCGGTTCAACCAGCGTGTCGCCCCAGACCGTCTGCCGGAATCCATCATGGATAACGACTGAACCTTGCCCCTCCGGGATATGTTTGCGCACGATGGCATACGCCGCGCGATAATATTTTTGTAAAAAATCCAGCGGCACTTCCTTCTTAGGTTCGTTGACCAATTCGATGCCCAACAAATTATCGTGCCCCATACAAAACTCCGCCAACCCTTCGATAATCCGCAACGAGTGATCGTAATTTTCCTGGCTCTTCGGCCAGCCGATTTCGCCGGACCTGCCGCTGTGGTCCCAGCCATTCTGGCTGCCCGGAACGCCGTGCAGATCGAGTAACACACTCAAGCCATTTTCTTTCGCCGTCTTGAATGCCCATTCCAGCGTGTCACGCGCGCTGATATAAGGCGCGTTTTCTTCAAGCACAGCGTAACCGACAGGCAGCCGCACCGAATTGATGCCGCGGGCGGCCAGCCATTTGAAATCGTCAGCGGTGATCCACGTCTCGCGATGTTTTTGCAAACGCGCCGTGGCTTTTTCTTTGCCGAGCTTTTGGCAAAAGGTGTATTCATCCTCGGCATCCACGCCGTCATAAAGTGTCGGCGTGATCCAGCGCTCCAGCACCAGCCAGCCACCGAGATTAACACCGTAGTATTTTTTCGGCACGGGCTTTGTGTCCTGCGCGAGTGCGGGCGCAAGCGAAGCCTGGGCCAATAATGCCATGCCTGCCATACTTGCCGTTTTCAAAAAATCCCGCCGATCCATATAATTCATAATAATAAAAATCTCACCGCGGCGAAGCGAAAATAAAATAGTTAAACTTACTGCGTCCTTTTATGGTGATCTAACTTTTGAAATTATAGCAACGCACCCAAAAGGCAGTAAAAGAGGGCATTGTCCATTTATCACGACGGCTAAAGCACCGGTATCCTCACAATCGCAACCCTTGGCTTCTTCACTTCCCTTCAAATAAACACCGGTAATTATTCCTGGGTGGCAATCTATCATCACAAAGTCTCCTACCATTATGGGCTCTTGAGAATCACCGTAAACAAAACTTACCATATAGGGGACATACTGGAAATTCTGTCCATTCGCAACGGCGCGCACGCGCTGGCGTATCCGGGTTGCGCTCTGTTAAAAAATTCATTATAGCAGTCAGGCGGAGGAATACTAGCTTCCTTCCAGTGATCGCAAAAATGTTACGACCTTGCGCTCGTGGCAACACCACCCTTTCGAGGGGTGGCGAATGTGCCGGTTAAGGATTACCGTGTCCGCAAACATGGCGCGACTGTTTTTTATTGTCTGGCTGTGCGCTTTGATAATGGAAGGACACGCAGCGGGCTTTCTCCATACGCAAGGCGTCACCAATCTCGATAACCAAAATAATCCCATCGAACTGCGCGGCGTGAACCTCGGGAGCTGGCTTTGGCCTGAGTACTACATGATGGGCAATCTCAACCTCGCCGCCTACGGAAATGCCGGCACCGGCACGGGCAACATCAATAATTACTACGACGGCTTTGCCGCCGCGATCCTGGATTTGATGAATGGCAACACGAACCTCACCCGGCAAATCCTCGATGCTTATTGGACAAATTACATCAGCGTGGATGACATTGTTTATCTGCACAGCCAGGGTTTCAACAGCGTGCGAGTGCCGTTTGACTTCGAGGAATTCTTCCAAGTGACCAACTGGGCGAATAATTATCCGTCGAACGGTTTCGACATTAATACTGGCTTCAAATATCTCGACAACCTCGTGGGCTGGTGCGCGACCAATAATATTTATGTGATTCCGGATTTTCATTGTCCGCCGGGCGGTCCGAATAATTATGCCGTGGTGAATTATGGTGGCACTGCAAATACGAATATCGCGAGCGTGTTTGCCAGCGCACCGAATCTCGCGCTTGCGGGCCATATCTGGCAGCGCATTGCCGCGCATTTTGCGACGAACTCCTGGATCGGCGGCTACGATCTGCTCAATGAGCCGGTGAATACCAGCGCCAGTGGCAACCAAGTCGGCTCGCCGATTCTCAGCAACACGTATTCCAATCTTGTGAAAGTCATTCGCGCCGTGGACACGAATCACCTGCTGCTTTGTGAGGGCGACGCTTACGCGAGCACTTTGTTTGACGTGGATAACACGGGTTGGACGGATCCTTACCACAACATTTCTTTCTCCGATCACGATTACGGAAGTCCGCTGCCACTGGGCACAGGGAATCGTTCGACCGCGGTTGGTGCGAATTATCCTGATTGGGCTGGAGAATTCGGCATCAACTCGACGCGCTGGTACAACCGCATCATTTCGACAACGTACGAAAATCCGACGCAGCTTACCTCGAACGGAAAAACTTCGACCATCATCGAAGGCCATTGTTTCTGGGCCTACAAATCCAGCCAATACTATACCGTCGTCCAAAATCCGCAGACGCCGGGGTGGAATATTCTAAAGGCGTATTGGGCATCGCGAAACACTTCGGCGAAACCTTCGATGACGAACGCATACAACTGGCTCATCGCGTATGCGCAAGCCGCGCAATTCACAAATTGCATCGCGCACCCGGAAATCGTGGACAGCCTCATGCGATCGAGTGTCATTCCTTTTGTCGGCACTGGTTTTACTCAGGCAGCATTGCCGTATAAAAACGGCGTGACAATTCCAGGGAAAATTTTTGCGGTGGATTATGACATGGGCGACTCGAATGTGGCTTATGTGGATACCGTTTCCGAAGACACCGCGAATCAAGGCCCGGGCGGCACGGCCTGGAACAATGGATTTTTCGGCCGTGACGACGGCGTGGACACCACGAGTTGCACTGACCCTGGCACGTTGCTGAAAATCGGCTGGAATGACGCAGGCGAATGGCAACGTCACACCGTCACTTGCACGCCCGGCACGTACGATCTTTATATTCGTTATGCTGGCGGCGCAGCAGGCGGACAAATAGATGTGAGTTTGCTCAAGCTCAACGCAGCGAATCACCTGCTCGTATTCGGCAGCAATGATGTATCCGGCACAGTGACGCTGCCGTCCACGGGAAGTTACTCGGCTTATGCGACCTACGTCATGAGCAATTTGGTCGTGACGAATTCGGGAACGGTCGCATTGCAGGTAAATGTCGTTAATCCCGGTTACGATTTGGCGTGGCTGGAATTTTCTCCGGTCAACGGACCGCCGGTTCCCCCAACGGGCGAAAAAATCATCGGCGCGCAATCAGGATTTCCTGCGAACCTGGCCGATGGCGTGATTGCCAATGCTGGCAACGGCGAAGTTTCTCTGAACTGGGTCGCCTCCGAAAACGCATCGGCTTACAAAGTGAAACGCGCCAGCGCCAGCGACGGCCCGTTCGCGACGATTGCGTCAACCGCTTCGCTTGGCTATCTCGACACGGGTTTGACGAATGGACAAAAATATTTCTATACGATCTCCGCCGTAAATAATTTCGGCGAAGGTTCCAACTCGATTGTCGTCAATGCCACGCCGCATTCCACTTCCCTGCCCTCGCCGTTCATGGATGGGGATGTTGGCCAGGCGATTCTTTGGACCGGGGATGCTTCTGATTTGGGTTTTACGGGCGCGGCGAATTTTTCAGGTTCGACGTATAGCGTCACCGGTTCCGGTTTGGATATTTGGACGCAAGCAGACACGTTTCATTTTGCGTATCGCGCGGTATCGGGTGATTGCACAAACATCGTGCGCGTCGCGACTTTGCAAAACACCGATCCGTATGGGAAAGCGGGAATTATGCTGCGCGAAAGCCTCAATCCCGATTCCGTCAATGCCTACATGTGCGTGACCGCGCAAAACGGCGCGCTGTTTACGTGGCGTCCAACTACCGGCGCGGCGAGCACTTCCACCGGACAGGCGAGCGTGGCGGCGCCATATTGGGTGAAGCTGGTTCGCAATGGAAATAATTTTATAGGTTCCACTTCTTCCAACGGCGTCACGTGGACACAGGTGGGCTCGGCGGCGATTTCGATGGCGCAAACTCTTTTCGTAGGCATGGCGGTGACGGCGCATAATAATACGCTCACGAATACCTCGACGTTTAATTCCTTGAGCGTGATCAGCCAATTACCTGCAGCGCCGTTTCATTTAACCGCGACGTTGCAAAACCTATCGGCAAATTTGGCGTGGTCACCCTCGCTTGCGGCGGTCAATTACAATATCAAGCGTGCCGCTTCGCAAAATGACGTTTATGCTACGATTGCCTCCGATATTGTCGTAACCAATTATACGGATACTCCAACGCCTATTGGTGTGACCTATTATTATATGGTGAGCGCGGTTAACGCGAATGGCGAGAGCGCGAATTCCAGCTCGGCGTCGGTGCTCATCACTGCGCCCGCGTTATCGGCGAATCTCGCGAATGGCCAACTCAATCTGTCGTGGCCATCGTCAGCGCCCGGGTTCTCGCTTTATGGAGCAACTAATTTATCGCCGTCAGCCATGTGGTCGCCGATTAAGATTACGCCCACGCTGCAAGGCTCGAATTACGTGATTGATTTACTGATGGGTGAAGGCACGCAGTTTTTCCGACTCAAGTCGCCTTGATCATCCGCCTTTGTTTTGCGCCTTTGCTGCATTGACCTGCCCGATGTATTGCTTCACCAATTCATTGCCAGGATCAAGCCGCAATACCGTCTGAAATTCCTTCATGGCATCGTCTAGTTTGCCTTGCCGCGCAAACGCTACGCCCAGATACAAATGCCCGCGCGCAAAATCGGGACGGCTGCGCACCACGGCCATAAACTCGCCCGCCGCGTCGTCTATCTTGTTCTGCGCCGCAAATTCCACGCCAAGTAAATAATGCGCCTGCCAGAAAATTGGAAACATCGTGACGGCCGCATGAAAATAATTGATGGCGTTGTCGCGATGATGCTGCGCGTCCTCGATTACCGCCTGGCTAAAATAAACAGCGGGACCGTCAGGCTGGATCTTCGCGGCGGTTTGATACTGCGCAATGGCATCGTCCAACCGCCCTTCCATCTGCTCGACAAATCCGAAGTTAAAATAGGTGTCCACGTATCCGGGATTTAATTTTAACGCGCGCGCGAAAAGTATTTCCGCCTCGTTCGTCCTGCCGGAATTCGCCTTGATCAAAGCTAGTTCATTCAGCGCGGGCACATAATCGTCCCGCAAGGCAAGCGCGTTGGAAAAGCAGGTTGCCGCCGCCGAATCATTTCCCGCGCGCATCTGCAACAGACCGGTTTTATAAAATGGCGCGGGAAAACACGGCAGCAATTCGCAGGCGAGTTTCTGCTCGTCAATCGCGTGCGGCAAATCACCGATGCCATCGAGGAATTGCGAAAAATTTTCGTGGAGAAGAGTGTCTTCGGGCGTCGCTTTAACGGCTGCGGCATACATGGCGCGTGAATTATCCGCCGCCGCTCCGGTCAAACTACCGCGCAATTCATTCAGCTTGGCCATGTACATCCGCGCCCGCGCCGCATCGTTCAACTGCTCGGTGAAAGGCGGCTCGGAGACGCGACTATAATTCATCTCCCACAATCGGCAGCGGTCCCACGGCGAGACCGCTAAACTGCGTTCGCACATTTCCTCGGATGCCCAGCTGCCTTTTTTCTTGGCTGCGATTGCGGGCGGAAGAGATTTTTCCACCGCATCCGCAAACGCGCGCGCGAGCAAATAATTTCCTTCAAAATCGAGATGCACATGCTCGTAGAAAAGTTCCTGACCGGAAATTCCGTTCGGCGACGCGTGATCAAGGATTGTTGCGGCATCCACCAACGTGACATTTTTGTCCGCGTTCGCGGCGTCCTTGATGATTTGATTGATGCGGGTGTCCGCACGAAAGGCGAGCGCATCGTAATCGCGGGCCATTTCAAAACCGTGAAGCGCTTGTGTGGCGTTCGTCAACGCGAGTTGGCAGCGGCCCATGCGAAATTGTAGCTCGGCAAATTCAGGATCGAGCGCCGCCGCCTTTGCGTACACCGACAGCGCGGATGGGTAATCCTGGTTGGTTTCAAACGCCGTGCCTTCGCCAAAATAATTATCCCATTCGGTTTTTTGCGCATTGGTCAGTTTAAGCGCATGCAGCGATGCGAACGGCGCGCAGTCTTTCAAATTGCTTCCAACGGTGCTGAGCACCACCGGTACGCCCGCACTGCGTCCCGCGCGAAGGATATCCACGAGATTGCCGCGAAAATTTTCGTAGGTGCGTAAACGGTTCGCGTCGTCGTAACGCAATTGGTGGTCGCGAAACATGTTCATCCCGCTCCATGCTTGCGGCGTCGCGGCGGCTTTCCTGGATTTGCGCGCGGACTCCTCGATCATCTGGCCAATCTTGGTTTTTTTCAGCGCCAGCACCGTGCGCACTGCGGCCAGCGAGGGCGCGCGCTGGCCGAAGACGGTCCCCGCACCGAATGGGCCGACCATTTCATTGTTGCCCATGTAAACGATCCACAGGTCGCCCTGATGACCGGCGCATTCGCGGGCGATGGGCAGGATGGCATGGGAATTGATCGCGGTCATCGCCGCGCAAACAACTTGAAAATCCATGCCCGGATAACGCTCGCGCAAGAGCACTTCGAGATAGCGCCCCGCACCGAAGGACGGATCGGGATCGCCTTGCGCCGCGGACTCACCAAATAAAAAAATACGATATTCATTCGCAGGTTTATCGGCAGCCATTCGCAACGGCAATGGCGTACGCGCAAGCGCTGGCGGAAAAAAGCGATAGCCAAATTTTTCGTTTGTAACGTAGAAGAGCCGCCTGGCAATTTCGACAGGAAGGAAAAATCGCGTGGGATATCCGACCTTCGCAATGCGCAACCCGACCTCGAGCGCACCGAGCAAAAGCAACGGAATAAAAATCGCGATGAACAATCGCCCCAGCCAAAGCTGGCGTTTGGACAGTTTGAGCGGAGGCAAACCGGGCGCTGGTCTTTCCGATAGCACATCGTCAGGCGATG
Organism: Verrucomicrobiia bacterium; assembly: GCA_036268055.1. Classification (NCBI taxonomy): domain Bacteria; kingdom Pseudomonadati; phylum Verrucomicrobiota; class Verrucomicrobiia; species Verrucomicrobiia bacterium. The sequence goes on from DATAUW010000009.1 coordinate 111,444, forward strand.
CGCCTTTTTTCCGTGAATGCTTTTTTTGCTTCAAGCGGATTCCAGATGCGTGGTCACAGGTGGATGATGCCGCGCTGGATGGCAGCGGTCACGGCCTCGGTGCGATCGGCGACGCGCAATTTGCCGATGATATTTTTCAGATGCCCTTTGGTCGTGTTTTCGCTGATGTTGAGCACATCGGCGATTTCCTTGTTCGCGAGACCTTTCGCCAGTTCCTGCAGAACCTCCACTTCGCGCGGCGTAAGCTCTTCGAATGAGCGGCGCGACGCGAGACGGGTCGCAACTTCTTTGGGAATCCATCGCTGTCCCGCAAAGACCGCCCGCAATGCGGGAATCAAATTTTCTCCGGTCGAACCTTTGAGCACATAACCCTGCGCACCGGCTTGGAGTGCCCGGTGAATGTCTTCATCACCGTCGAAAGTTGAGAGCATCAGCACTCGCGCTGTTGCGGATTTTTTGCGGATCTCGATGGTGGCTTCGATGCCATTTTTGTTCGGCATGCGCAGGTCCATCAGTACCAGGTCGGGACTGAATTTTACAAATTGATCAACGGCTTCACGTCCATCCGCCGCCTCGGCGACGACCGTGATGTCGGGCTCCGTGTTGACGAGCGACACCAAGCCCATGCGGATCAATGCGTGATCGTCCGCGACTAAAATTCGAATCTTTCCGTCGTTCTTCATCATCAAAAAATTCGCGTCTAAATTATCTGGCGGGTGAAATAATTTTGCCGCTGTTTTCGCAGGAAATCAGCTTCGCAGTTCGGCAGTTTCCGACCATTGCAATTCCTGGGCGACGGTGATGGGAATTTCCACGCGGATATTGGTGCCGGAACCGGGCGCGCTATTAATCATCACCTTTCCCCGAAGACGCTGGGCGCGCTCGGACATGCCGAGTAATCCGAAATGCCCCTCGCGCGGCCCGACGCAATCATCCACGGAAAATCCGCGCCCGTTATCCTCGATTTCCAGGGCGACGGTTTGCGGGCCATAATCGAGGCTGATTTCTATTTCGCTGGCGCCGGAATGTTTGATCACATTCGTCAATGCTTCCTGCGCGATGCGCAATAAATTATCCTCGATGATTTCCGGCAGCGGACGCACCCGCCCGACCGCTTTTACCTCAGCGTGGATTTGCGTGCCATCAGTGATTTGTTTGCAGCTGGCGATCAACGCGCCGCGCAAATCGAATTGTTCCAGCGCGCGCGAACGCAAATCCCAGACGGAACGGCGAACGTCCACCTGGCTTTGCGCGAGAATGTTCCGGGCCAATTCAAAATGATAACTCGCGGCGTCAAGGTCTTTGTGAAAAAGCTTGGCCGTCGTGTCCAGTTGCAGCGCGATGCTCGCCAGAGTCTGCTCGAGCGTGTCGTGAAGTTCCTGCGCGAGACGCGTGCGTTCTGCGAGTCCGCCCTTGAATTGCAACTCTGATTCTTTGCGGGCGGCGATCTGGATTTTTAATTGTTCACTGCGTTCCTTCACACGCACTTCCAGCTGATCGTGGGCATTCTGCAATTCAATTTTTGCCTTTTCCTTCTCATGCACCAATTCGCTCAGCTCGGCGTTTTTGCGCGAGATGACAATCGTCCAAATGATCGCGGCGACCGCGACCATGGAAAAAATGCTGAGTGCGATGCCCAGATTGCGCGGCGTGAGCAAACTTGGCTTGCTGAGAACGCGAAAGCTTGTGTCGGTCGGCAGTAATACCTGCAAGGATTTGAAACGTCCGTCGTCACCACTCTCGGTCAAACAAATGCCGGAAACCTCGATGCGGCCGCCGATGGGGATCGTGGAGAGTTGGGATTCTTCGGTCGAGGTTTCCGCTTCCGCGGTGAAAGAAAGATTTTCGCTTTGCAGCAGGAGAATGGTTTTGTAGCGAGAGGGACCGCCCCTGGGTTGAGGGATCAGGCGAACATTGCGATCCAGCACATTTCCACGTATGGCCATGAATTCGGCGTGATGCAAGCCCGCCTGAACTTGCGCGACCGAAACTGCCCGGGGTTCGGGAATTTGCCGCGGCTCGTCGGTTTTTTGAAACACGGCATCCTCGAGCACAGGTAGAAAATTTTCCAGGTCAGGAAAACCAACCGCCTCAATCACGTCACCGACCGCGAAGACATTGGTATCATGGCTTTTGACATGCAAACCGCCGTTGCCATCATTCAGGAAAACGTCCTGGCCGAGACGCTGGAAAGTCACGACGCCTTTGACATGGACCCGCGTGCCCGGTGTGCCGTCCTTGCGGTATTGCGCGATGTTGTTCAGCGGAAGAATCGGGTCGTTGAAAGGGTTCGTGAGTTCGGATTTTTCAACGATGAAATCGGAGACTTGCGGCACGTATAATATGACGCGGATCAAATGGCGAAGTTTGGCGTTGTAAGAAGCGGCGGCGGTTCCGCGCGCATGCACGGTATCGCCAATGAGGCTGTTCGCATTGATGCCGGGCGGAACCGGCAAATAAGCACGCATGCGGTAACCACCGGAAGCGAGCGTGATCTCAAGCCGGTCGGTTCCGATTTCGACATCGCGCACGACGCCGGTGACTTCCACCCGCTGGCCATCCTCGACGCCGGCCATGACTTGTTCGATGCGCACGTCCTTGGCCGGAGGCAGCGGCGCGACACCGATTTTTTCCCAGCGCGGTTTCGTGATGATGGGCGCAAAGGCACCGGGATGGCTGACACCGGAAACCTGGACGACATCGCCCGGTTGTGGTTGATGTTCGCTGATGTTCTCCACGAATACACCGCCAGTGGAATCCTGCACAAAAAACCGCCCGCCCCAACTTGGCTCGGCGGACGTGACGACTCCGGTGACGTAAACACTGACACCTTTTTGGGCATCGTCCGCCGAGAGTGAGAGCACCTGAGAGCCGTTAGTCAGGACAGTGTCAGTTGAAATATTGGCGGGCGTGGCAAAGGTGGTTGCCTGAGAAAACAGGACGGCGAAAACAGGGAGAGAGCAAATAGTTTTGACCAGCCGCAAAGCCGGGTTTGGGCGGGCTTTGCCAACTCGGATCATGACAAAAGCTAATAAAATCATGGGCAAAAAGTCCAGCAAATTATCCTTCGCGCAATCACCCCCCGAAAGAGGGGTGACGCAATCTTTACAAATGATACCTTAATGTCATGTTCCACGCGAGCCCGCCACGAGTCACTTCGCGACACGGCGTGTCTTCGCACGCAAAAACGCATGACGCCGTAAACCAGCAACGGTCCGTTTAATCAACACGCAACAACATGAAATCAGTCAATGCCCCAAACCCACCCTCAGCCAACTCTATGATAAATTCTCGAACTCCCCGGGAAGAAGGACTCCGCTTTGCCGGCGTCCGCAGCAGCAGACATTTTTCAAAATTTTTCGCAGCGCTGGGCATTGCCGCGCTTCTTGGCGCCGCGAAAACCGCGAGTGCCGATTCCTACACTTGGAATGCCGCCAGCGGAAATTGGAGCACGCCTGGTAATTGGACCCCCATGACCACCGGCCCAAACGGTCCGCTTGCAACCGATACGGTTGTCTTCGGCCCGAACGACACGTCCTCGTCAACCAATTCCGCCGACAATACTGTAGACGCGAGCTTCGCCGGCACTATTGCATCGCTCACTTACAATAACGCCACGGCTGGCGCTCCTCACGTCACCGAAATTGATGCCGGCAAAACTTTGACCGTTACCGGTTCTTTGGTCGTCGGTGGCCTCAATGCCAATCCGGCCGTCACTCAGGTCAACTTTATCGGCGGCGGCTCACTCGTTGCGTCGGTAACCAATGCCACAATTGAAAACTACAACGGCAGTGCCACGACTTCCTCGGCCACGCTGAACCTCTCCGGTCTCTCGTCGTTCGTGTTCAGCAATCCCACTGGAAACCTGAGCATCGCGGACACCACTGGCAGCTTTCTCCGTGCCGGCGGCGCTCTGATCCTCGCCAGCGGCAGCAATAGTATTACTGCGTCGAACATCAATTTGTCCACCAGCGCCACCGCTAATGGCGGTCCTCTGGGTTCGATCACCCTTGGAACCGGCACGAACATCATCAACGTCGCCAATTTCAACGTCTCGAACAACAAGAACAGCGCGTCCGTTTCCAATCAGGCGGGCGGTCTAAGAATTCGCGGCCTCACGGGAACCGATGCATCGCGCGCGAACATTACTCTCGGCAACCGCAACGTCGCCAACAGCACGGGTCAAACCACCGGCAGCTTGCTCTTGAACGGCGCTCCAGTGGACATCAAGGCCGCTACTTTGATCGTCGGCGAAGCCCCGAACGCGGGCGCCGCTTCCAGTGGCGCGGCGGGTCTCGCGGGCAATGGCGTTCTTCAGTTTGACACCGGTGTCATTGATGCAACCTCGTTGATCATGGCGAGCAACACATCCGCGAATTCTTCCGGCGGATTTATAGGCGCCTCCACATCCGCGATAACGGTCGGTGCCAACGCGAAATTGACGGTCGGTTCGGGCATCTCGTTGGCCAGCCAATCCTCCACCGGCCCGGCTACCGGTACGCTAACCATCTCGAACGGAACGGTGGTTTGCAATGGCAACATTACCCAAACCGAATCCGCCACTGGCACAGCGGTTGGTTCCATCGTATTCGTTGGCGGCGGCACGCTGACGGTTGCTGGCTCGATCGGCGGCACAACGAACCCCATCAGTAACTTCACACTCGATAACAATGTGACGTTGCAATTTGCTCTTACTTCGGCAACGCAACCCGCCGTTTCTGCCAGTACGATCACCTGGCCTTCTTCCGACAGCACTCTGAACATCAAGATCTCTTCGGTGCCTGCCGGTCTTAGTGTCGGCTCCTCCGTTCCGCTTTTCACCGCGGTCAACCCCTTGGCTGGCGGCACGGTTTCGTCACCGGTGCTTACTCTTCCGGGCGGAGCCACGGGTAACCTTTCAGTTAGCAACACGACGGTGTATTTGACCTTTACCGGCGGCGTCGGTATCGGCATCGGTGGTGTGAATCAACTGGTCAATCCTGGATTGGAAACAGCCCCGAACAGTACTGGATGGGCTACGGCTGGCAACGCCAATACTATCAACACTGGCAGTGCAACTTATTATAATGCCGGTCTCTGCCCTCCCGACAGTCCCGCGCAGTTGGTTGTCAGCCATACCGGCGTGAACGTCGGCAACATCTACGGCCAGTTCCCCGGGCCTAGTTCCTGGACCCAAACTGCTTCGACGGTCGCAGGTTCCGTTTACACTGCTGGCGCTTATACCCTGGCTTCTCACGAAGACCTGTTGAACGGCACAGCCAGCTTCCATTATGAAGTTGACTTTCTTGATGCCGACGGCGTCCTGCTTTCGGCTTACCAGTCCTATACCATCTCCAATCTGCAATGCGGAGTTGAGGGACCCTTCCCCAAAGATACCTGGGTGTATCTGGCGGTGACGAATCAAATGATCGTCAATAATGGCGTCAATACTGGGGCGCTTTTGGCCACCGTGCCGACTGGTGTGCTCACCGCACCCCCGAATGCCTCGCGAGTTCAATATCGAATCCTCGTCGCCAATCCGAACAGCAACGGTGGTTCGATTTATTGGGATGACGCAAACCTCGGCTTCATCAGTGGACCGTCGGCCCCGGTCGTCTCAGCGATCACTCCAAACCTCGTAACCCTCTGCACGAATACGACTGTCACTGCCACGGTAACGTCGCCGCTCAGCATTATTACCAACATTCAAGTCGTCGTGCGTTCGACAACGCTCGGGGGAATTACAACCAACAGTATTACGAACGGGTTGACCTCCACCAATATCTCGGTTACCGGCATTGGCACGGCCAGCGTAAGTGTCACCTATAATCTCACACCGAACACGATCTATCGCTCCATCTCCGTTGTGGCGACAGACGCGAACGGCGTGGCGGTTTCTTCGCCTTCGGCAGTTTTGGATACGTTGCAACCGTCGCTCGTTATTGAGGCTTCGGACTTTAATTACTCCAACGGCACATTTCAAAATACCCCCCAGAACGGCGGGTTGGCGCTCTATCAAGGCCAAGTCGGCGTTGAAGGTGTGGACGAACACAAGGCTCCCCGCTCTTCAACCCAGAGCTATTATCGTCCGAGCGACGCGGTGATCATCGAAGGCGCTGCCCCGAACACGGGCGTGCCTCCAACTGGCACGGAACAGAAGTTCGTTACTGCCGCAGCCAATGGCGATACCAATGACATCGAAGTTGAAGTCGGCTTCAACAGCGGTGGCGACTGGTTGAACTACACCCGCACTTTCGGCAGTGGCGGCTCGGCTCCTGCCGGTGCTTACAACGTCTGGGCTTATCTCGCCACCAGCGGTAGCGGCGCGGAAATGACCTTGTCGCAAGTCACCAGCGATCCGACTCAACCCAACCAGACTTCAAACGTGTTGGGCAACTTCGGCAATGCATCTTTCACGGATGCCAGCTACAACAGCTTCGTGTATGTGCCATTGGTGGACCAATTCGGCAATCGCGTTTCTGTGACCTTGGGCACGGGCAATCAGACCCTTAAATCCACGGTCGTGGGCAATCCTAACATCGGATTTTACATGCTGGTTCCGGTCGCGCCGATCATCACACCGGCGTTGCAGAATGTTTATCCGGATGGCTCAACTCTGTTCCAGGCCACCAACAAGCTGTCTTATACGGTTAGTCCTGCAAATGGCGCGGCTTTGACGGCTGGCGGAGTTGACCTCGTGGTGAACGGCGCGGACGTGACTTCCCAAACGACCATTACCCCGCTTAATGGAAGCCTTACGGTCACTTATCCGCTTATCGCCAATAGTCTTTACACGGCGACGCTCACGGTAACGAATTCTGGCGGGCTGGTCTCGGTCTTTCCTGTTACTTTCGATACCTTCAATGCGACCAACTATCAGTTGGAGTGTGTGGATTACGACTTCAGTATAGATGGGACGACTGGGGGCATGTTTATTGATAATCCCGTTCCAACTTGCGATGCCAACCAGACCGCGATGGGCACGCTCGCAACGAACAGTTACTTTGGTTTCCCAACGGGAAATCCAAGTGCCATTGCCTTGCAAGGTATTGACATCCACTTCCCGAACGATGGCCAATCAGCCACATCGGAAATCTACCGCAATGACGGTGTCGGCCAGGAAATGACGACCGATACAGGAGTCCGCCCGAAATTCACCGCCGCTCGCACCCTGCTCGGTGATCCGAATATCGGCCCGGTTGACATCGGTTACTACGGTGGCGGCTACTGGATGAATTACACCCGCCATTATCCGGCTGGCACCTATAATGTATGGGGTCGTTTGGCTGGCGGTGCAGGACCATTCAGCGGAACTACGCTCAGCATGGTAACCAGTGGCGTAGGCACTTCAGTCCAATCGAGCAACGTGCTTGGAACCTTTTCGGATCCGAACGCGGCTGGCTGGCAAACGTGGCATTGGATTCCGATGCGTGACGCCAATGGCAACAAGTCCACCGTCACCTTCCTCGGCGGCACTAACACGGCGACGCTTAACCTGACAAGCGGTAACAACCTCAACGCCCAGTTTCTGATGCTCACCGTCGCTCCGATCCAGGTAACCATCACGGGAGCGCCCTCGACCAGCACGCCGGGGGCTATAGGCTTGACGGTCAATACTTTGACCGGGCACACCTACCTCCTGCTCAAGTCGCCCACGCTCAATGGAGCCTATACCCAGGTGGACAGCTTCCCGGGTAATGGCAGCCCGCACACGTTCACTCAGGCGGAAAGCGGGACCGCCGGTTACTTCCGAATACAGGTACAGTAGCCACACTTGCAACAGTGGTGCCTGTAGGCTACTGTCAAATACGTAACATAAATGACTACAAATACGAAAATTAGTAATTGCACCGGCTCCCCCGTTCGCGGGGGGGTCGGTTCCCCTGCTGGTCACGCATTATGCCAATTAAAAGACGGCGCGCGGGCTGGTTTTACCCTGATTGAATTGCTGGTGGTGATCGCCATCATCGCAATTCTCGCAGGGTTGCTATTGCCGGCATTAGCCAAGGCCAAGCAGAAGGCCCAAGGCATTCAATGTATGAGCAACGAAAAACAGTTGTCCCTCGGATGGATCATGTATCAGGGGGATAATAATGGGAAGCTTGCGCTCAATGGGGATGAAGCGGATCAGCCAGCCAGTCTCACGGATCCTTTGATAAAAATTGCCGGTCCGGCGACTCAAAATAATGGCTTGGCCCAATGGTGTCCAGGCCGTCAGGATGCATCATCCGAACTAAGTGCGGCCAATGCCACAGTAAATCTTGGATATCAATGGATTCAGGCGGGCTTGATTTATCCCTATGTCAACAATACTTCGGTATACAAATGTCCGGCGGATAAATACAACTACTCTGCGTTTACCATCCAATATCCGCATGTGCGCAGTATGTCCATGAATACTTGGCTGGCCCCAATTAAGCCGTTTGAAGGCAACACAGCCGTGCAGTTGTTCTATAAAGATTCTGACTTCAATGTTCCGGGGGCTTCGCAAACCTGGCTGTTTATTGACGAGAATCCTTATAGCCTGAATGACGGTTCATTCATTTGCTGGCCGGAGAATTCCGGCACGACCGACGAAAACCAATGGGTGGATTGTCCAGCCTCATATCATAACAACGCCGGGGGCATTTCTTTTTGTGATGGACATGCGCAAATCAAAAAATGGACTGATTCTGGGATCATTACCAGATGGAATGCCGCGCTCAACCCGCCCGGAGGACCTCCCCAATTCGGAAATCCGATGAATACTCGTGTTTCCATGGATGTTCCTAGTATGGATGGAGTATTTTTGAAGACCGCTAGCGGCACCATGAAATAATTCTCCAGGTTCCCTCCATTTTAAAATGGCAAAACAGCGCTCCTTAAAGCGCTGTTTTTTCCGGCTAGTTGATAACCAAGCAAGAGCACAAATAATAGCGTGCAATTTAAGGATCAACAATTACCTATCATACTTTGGCCGCTAGTTGCGCAGACGGTTGTATTATTTTCCCCGCTGAACCAACCGGCAGGATGAAACTCAAAGGCTGTTCACACAACCTGGCCCAAAGTGAATGATAAATCGCATGCCGCTCCGGCGATTGAATTCCCCGCGCGCGAATGGCCACGGACATCGCCAACCAAAAACTTACCGCCAGGTTCATGCAACCAATTCCCAGGATGCCTATCACTCCAAGCCAAAACGCCGCCGTCGTCAATACCGATATTCCGATCGTTGCCGAAGCCGTAACCAGCATGCTTGACGAAAGCGTCACGTGGCGGATGTCCAGCGGCAGCCCGGCGAACTTCGCCACTTCCGGTATCAACCCCAGCATGAATCCGAAGGAAATATTTCCCGCGAGCCCGGCGACATTGCGCGTCCAGAAACGTCCGAACCGCAAGGCGCGACTCGTGCCAAGCACACGAACCAACCGCTGATCCGTCTCCAGTGCTTCGCCGATGCGATGGCACACGAACCAGTTATCCGCCCACGCGGCGGCGAGGCTGGAAGCCCACAACAGCACGCCCGTGAAAGCCGCGTATAAAATGCTCGGCCCGAAAAAAGATACGGCGTGAATCGCCTTCACCGCCCGTTCAGGCGTCATCATCGTCGCTCCGGTGAGCCACAATACCAAAAAATGCAATGCCAGCATCGTAGGCGCAACCAGCGCCAGATTTCCCACGATTGAGGCGAACTGCGACCGGATCAGGCATACGATCTCGTTCACCAGCGCTTCGAGCGCGGCTGGTTCGCGAACTTGATGCATGCGATCCGCCAGCGCGGGTGCAGTATTGGCCGGTTGCTTGGTGGCCAGCGTTGAGCCGGTTAATTGAATCGCGACAAACCCGGTGGAATAATTCACCGACGCCGCAAAGCCTTCCAGCAACCCGGGCAATTCCCAACCAAGAATGATGATCTTGAACCAGGTCGTGAACGCCATGATGACTCCGCCGCCCGCCGCCCGCCGCAGCATTTCGCCATACTCCTTCGGCGTCCGCGCGATATAATGTTCACCCGTCTCACCGCTGCGCTCGACGATTTTTCGCGTCAGCAGATGAAAATTTTGCTGCAACAAAACCATCACACTCTCCCGCGCGCGATTTTCGCGGACCAGCCGCGCGACAAATTCCGCGATCCGATTCAACGGCAGCGCCTGGTCAAAATTAAGTTCCAGCAATATCGCAAACCGATCCAATCCCGCCTCAATGAACGCCAGTTGGTAAACCACATCCGTGCTCACGCCGCGCTTTTCGAGATGCGTCAGCACTTCTTCCGCCGCGTGATGGCACGCATCCGTCAAGGCACGCAGGTGATTGAGTTCCGCGAGTAACGTCGCCGGGTCGCCAGAGTCGCGGGCATTGACAACCGCTTGCAAGGCGCCGGTCAGTTTAAAAAACGGCAGATCCCGCACGCGTTGATGCTTGATGCGCGCGCGAATGGCGGCGGAACAACCGCTGATGCGCAGTTGTGCGGCGAGTTGAAATAGCGCGTCCTCCAATTCCTCGGCCAGCGTGTTCCAGTCGCCCTCCTCATCACTCACGTTGAACTCCAGTAGATCGCGAAAACGCTGCAACGTCGCCTCATCCAATTTTTCGATCCAGGCATCGTCATTGCGATGTGGAAAAAACCGGTCGAACAACACGCCCAGTTCCGTTGCGCCGGGCGGCGGCAGAATTTTTCGCGACAACCTTTCGCCTATTTCCCGCAGCATGCCAAATTGCCGCGGCAAACCCGTCTCACAAAATAATTCCAGCGCGCTCGTCTCGCGAATGATGGACCGTAACGTGCGCGCCACCGAAATTTTCCATTCGGGATTTTTGTCGAGCACGTCCAAGAGCCGCCGCAAACGTCCGGTCTGGATTTGCAATTCGGAAAGCGCCTGCACTTCGTCCTCGTGGCCCGGTCGGCGAATCCATTGAACGACATTCACCAGCCAGTTCAACCGATGTTCCAGCGTGTCCGTGGGCGAAGCCGATGACGCAAGCACATCCAGCGGCGTCAACGCCGAATGTTGCCCCGCAAAACGGTCGAGCCAAAGTTTTAGACGCGGTGCCATGATCCTTTAAGTCCCTTAAACAACAACATGTAAGCGAACATCAGCATCCATCATGCCTCCAAATATTTCTTTCGAGCTTTCTCAAACGAGATAGATTTGCTGATAATTTAAAGAATCCCAGTCCGTCCTTTAATTTCATCACCCGCATTTTGCAAACCTGCGCGAGTGGGCAACGCAAATTGCGAATCACCTAAAAAAAATATCCGCACTTATCCGCACTTTTGCGCTCGGACGCGCTCGACGATTCACAAACATCGCAGAGTTCGTTCAAAACCATCTCCAAATCACTCAATTTACAAAGAGCGGCATCCATCCTAGCACAGTTCCCGGGAAAAATCTAATCTGCCACTTCATCACCTGCGGCAGCGTGCAGCGCCCATCCATTACATTCTTCGCAACTTTTTATACTTCACAGATTTCAACATTTGAACCATCGTGCTACCAACAAAGGCTGATTATGGGTTTAATTGATTATCTCAAAACACAATTCCTCGAAATCATCGAGTGGCAGGACGATTCCCGCGACACCATCTCCTTCCGCTATCCCGACCTGGACAAGGAAATCAAGAACGGCGCGCAACTCATCGTCCGCGAGTCGCAAGTCGCACAATTCGTGTATCTCGGCCAGTTCGGCGATTCCTTTGGCCCGGGCAAGCACACGCTGACCACCGATAACATCCCCATTCTCTCCACGCTCAAAGGCTGGAAGTATGGCCTCCACTCGCCGTTCAAAGCCGACGTCTATTTCGTCAATACGCGCCTCTTCACCGGCAACAAATGGGGAACCGCCAATCCCATCATGATGCGCGATCCCGATTTCGGCATCGTTCGCGCGCGCGCCTACGGCACATTTGATTTTCATGTCACCGATGTGAAGCTGTTCCTCAAGGAAGTCGCCGGCACGGATGACCATTTCCGTCTCGATGAATTTGCCGACACCATGCGCTCGCGCATCGTCAGCGTCTTCACCGACGCAATGGCTTCCGCCAAGGTTCCCGTACTCGACCTCGCTTCCCGCTACACTGAACTCGGCGCCGCCCTGCTCCCGCTCATTAATCCCGCCGTGATGAGCAAATACGGGATCGAGATTCCCAGCTTCATTGTTGAGAACGTCTCCGTGCCGCCCGAAGTCGAACAAGCGATTGACAAACGCAGCAGCATGGCCGCCATCGGCAACCTCAACGACTACGTCAAATATCAAATGGCCGAAGGCATGGGCAAAGGTGGCGAAGGTGGTAACCTCGCCGGAACCGCCGCCAGCCTCGGTGCCGGTCTCGCGATGGGCAATCAAATGGTCTCCGCCCTGAACACCCCACAAACCACACCGCCCGCTGGCGGCGCAGGCGCTGTTCCACCGGTTATTTCAGCAGGCGGTGGCACACCGGAATTGCTTGGCACCTCCGATGTCGCACGCATCCTCGGCGTGAGCGAAGGCGATGTGATCGCCACCCTCGAAAAAGGCGACATCAAAGGCAAAAAAATCGGCGCAACCTGGCGCGTGACAAAGTCCGCATTGGACGAGTTTTTGAAGTCGTAATTTCAATTTTCTGACGCTGAGGAATTTGAAGGCGACGATAAAATTCTGCGTTGCATTGATCGCATTGACAATTATTAATACTGCGATTTGGCAGGAACTGGTGGATGGCAGACTTTATGACTGCACCGATGCCTTTGGCTTCGATTATTGGCAACCGGGAGATTGGATCCATAATCCTGTTTCTGTCGTCGGATTGTCAGTCATCGCTCCATGAGTGAGCCTGATATTATCAAAGAGGGATGGGCGATGAATGATTTGTGGATTCTATGGGAATCGTTTATCGCAATCTCGGTGGTCATTAGTGGAGGATTAGTGTTAGTGCGTTGGCCAATTCCGAAGGCTTGGACCACCGCGAGAGTTCATCGGGCTGTTAGTGGCTAAAAAATATAGTTCGACCAGACCGCGAATTTCCTTCCTTAATAAATCGAACCCGATGTTCGACTGGCGTTATGTTAATTTAGAAAATCGGATGAGACTATCTATCCTTTAAATTATTGTTGTGACAATAGCTGTTTTCATAATCTTGGCCTTCACTTTCGCAATGGCGATCGGTTTTGGCTGGGGTGTAATATTTGCCTCGCGCAGAAATTTCAAGCAGTTCGGCTTAAAGCCCACATCACTTTTTTCTGGGGTTGGAGGTCTGTGTTTGATCGCGACATTTGTATGGGGATTGTATGTTCTACACTTCGTAAGCGTCGCTAAACATGCTGAAGGCACCGTAGTCGCGCTTGAGCGGCATGATTCCCAAGATGGATCGCCCACTTACGCCCCTACGTTTCGATTTCGCGATCTGAACGCGGTTGAATATACGATCTCATCTTCAGCAGGCCAGTCGCCACCCGAATTCTCTGTTGGGCAGAAGGTGGATGTTCTTTATCTTTCATCCAATCCGCGACACGCCACCATCAACAATTATATGCAACTATGGGGCGGTCCGACGATTTTCTTCGTCTTAGGTTTCATATTCTCATTGGCGGGAATCGGCGCATTTTATTGGCCGAGGATTCATGACCGGTTCACTAAACAAAAAGTTGTTTCACCCATTCAATCGAATGTCTGAAGCCATAGCCCAAAAAAAATTCTCCTGCCCCGCTTGCGGTGGCGAGGCGCAATGGAATCCCGCCAAAAAAGCGCTTGTCTGCCCGTTCTGCGGCACGCTTTCGCCCGCGCAAGCGGAACTCACATCTGCCGGCACGGAGCAAATCGTCGAGCATGATCTCGTCGCGGCCTTGCGCGGCATTCCCGATGAACAACGCGGCTGGCAAGCGAAGAAAATTTCCGTCAAGTGTCAGAGTTGCCAGGCTATTTCTGTGTTCGATCCCGAACGTGTCAGCCAGCGTTGCGATTTTTGCGGATCAACCGCCTTGGTGCCGTACGAAGAAATCAAGGAGGCGTTTCGTCCCGAGAGTTTGCTTCCAATGAAGCTTAGCGAGAATCAGGTGCGCGATGCCATCCGCAGATGGTATGGCAACCGTTGGTTCGTGCCGAACAAACTCAAGCACGCCGCGCTCACCGATACCGTCAAGGGCCTTTACATCCCCTACTGGACTTTCGACGCCCAAGTTCACGCCGAGTGGACCGCCGAGAGCGGCTATTATTATTACACCACGGAAACTTACACCGACAACAATGGCAACACGCAAACCCGCCAGGTGCAGCACATCCGTTGGGAAGCCAGCGCCGGCGCCGTGGACCATTTTTTTGATGACGAACTTGTGCCCGCTTCCCGCGGCGTGCAGCCGGCCATGCTTCGCCGCGTCGAACCTTTTCCCACCACTCAGGAACTTGTCGCCTACAATTCCGGTTATCTTTCCGGTTGGGTGGTCGAGCGCTACCAGATTGACCTCATCGCCGCCGCCCAGCAGGCACGCCAGGAAATGGACGCTGAGATGACCCGCCTTTGCGCCGCCGAAGTTCCCGGCGACACGCATCGTGACCTGCAAGTTGAAACCGATTATTCGGGCCAAACTTTTAAGCACGTTCTCGTGCCTATTTGGCTGCTCGCCTACAATTATGGCGCGACAAATTACCAGGTCGTCATCAATGGCTACACCGGTGCGATGTGCGGAAAATATCCGAAGAGCTGGGTGAAAATCATGTTCGCAGTTTTAGGAGGCATGGCATTGGTTGGACTCGCGCTCCTCATCGCAACCCATCACTGAGAATCAGCGCGGAACCAATTTCACCACGACCGCACTTGCCGGCGGCAACATCACCGAAAACTCACCGTCGCTCGAAGGCTTTAAATATTTCCAATCGCCGCTCCATGATCCATCGTCCTTGATCATCGCGCCGCCAATCGTCACGCCCGTAGTCGCTCCCACATCTCCATTCGACGATTTCAAATAGATAACCTGCGCGCTTCCAAAAACGCCGCTCTTGCCGATGGACACCTCCGCCGCCAATGCTCCCCTGCCGTGTTCTTTGTTGAGGATTGTCAAACAGACAACGCCATCATTCGCCATGCTCGCATAAGCAGTGAGATTTATTTCACCCGCATTGGTGTGAACCTCAACCGGCAGCATCTTTCCATGCCCGCCGAAATCGAACATCTTGATTCCGTAACCAATCGGATGAACCAAATATCCGCCCGCCGAGGTAGTGAAACTTGCGTAACCGGGACTGCCCATTCCCTTCCCTATCGCCACCCGGTCGCCCGTGTGAAAATTGATTCCCTCGGCGCCATGTTGCGCCCACCAATACATATAATCCAAACTCCACAATGCCGAAGCCAGCGTATCACTCACTCCTCGCGCGCCGCCGTTATAAAAACTATTCGCCTCCTCAATCCGAATCGCCAGCCCATTCGAGATGACCGTCGGTGCATACGATAGGTAAGCTTTTTCATAATTTTTAAGGAGTTGTGGCGATAAAAGCCGGTCTTGCGCCGCGATCAAGTTCGTTGCCTTGCCTGCCGCGCCGCCGGGATATTCATGCTGTGTGGCAGCTACTACCTTGTCGGTATGTCCAAAATCTTCAGCGAAATTAACTGCCCACGACCTCCGCGCTGCTGTCGCACTCGGCCCGCAAAATTTCGCATCCGGCGCGGCGTCCGGAGCCGTGATCGCTGCCATGTAATTCTTCCACTCCTCGCGATAAACCGGATACTCCTTCGCATAAACATTCGGTTCGTTGCCGATTTCAAAACAGGCGAGATTCGCCTTATATCGGCCCATGATATACTTCGCTAGCTGCCCCTCGCGTTTGGGATCACCGTTATTAAGTCGGAATGTATAAATAACCTTCACCCCGGCCGCTTCGGCAAAAGCAAATAAGCTATCAATATCAGCCTCGCCTGGAACCCCTATTGTCGCCCGGTCTGCCGTGTTCCCACCCACGCGCAAATTTTTAATCCCCAGCGTCTGAAAAAGTTTTACCAGCGGCTTGTTCGACGCCCGGAAATAATATTCCCCGTTTGTCATCGGCAGTTCCATCTGCGTTTCAAAACTCAACCCACTGAACCACGGCGAAATCGCCGCGCCTGTCCGATTGGTATCAAACGTAATCGTCACCGGTGTTTGACCCGAACAGCGCCACGCTGTGACGCACAACAACCAAGTCACAAGTATAAATAGTTTTTGTTTCAAAATAATTTCCTCATTCTGGCGTCAAGTTAGGATCGGCAGCCCGGGGAATCAAAAGATTCGCGCGGCTGTTCGGTTCGACCGGCGGCATCTTCGCGAGCAACTCCGCATAATGTGAATGCGGAAACTTATGCGCCGCCAGCCGCACAAGCGAATATAAGCTCTGCCGCGAAACGCCTCCGAGTTGTTCATCCGGCCACTTCTTATCTTCAAAAGAAAAGCCGATAAGATAATCCAGCGCCTTGCGAATGCTGCGCCCGTCCACCGTCTGGTAATTCCATAGATCCACCTTCACATTTTCCCCGAGCGCCGCCAGCGACATCAAACCGCTGAGATTCATGACGCTGTAAGTCCAACTTCGCGTGCGGGCAAGTTCCAGCGGCTGCCGGCCATCCGGCTCGATCTGCGAAGGAATGCATTTGTCCCGATCATTCCGCAAAATGTTCCGCGCCAAATCTTTTTCACCGATGAACAAGGCAAAAGACGAAGTCTGCACGTCGTAATAAGTTCCATGATTGTTCTTCGCCTTTCCTTCAGTGCGCCCAATTTTGCTCTCGCGCATCCATTTCAAAAATTGCGTGAACCATTTCTTGATCTCCGCCCGGTCGCGTTCCGTCAGCGCCGGTGAATCCTCCAGCAGTCCGATGCCATCCACCACGCGCGTCAGCCCCCGCGTTTCAATCAAGCCGCTGCCCCTCCCGCTGTTCACGCCGGGCACCGACTGGCCGTATTCAAGATTCGGATTCATGCGCGTGGCTGGATTAATAAACCATACGCGCAACAATTCCACCGCCTTCGCCGCGTAATCTTCCTTGCCGGTAAAATAATAGGCCAGCGACAGCGTCTCCACGCTCGATTCCAATTCGTCGAGTGTTTGATGATCGGAAGAATTTCGCGCCGGGTTGCGTTCCCCATCGCGACGAATGTAGGGAAAACCGTTGGTCGTATCAGGATTCGGCCAAAAATACGGCGCCTCGCTCATGTAGTCGTGCTTGTCGCCGCTGGGCGGCACATCCTTTTTATTCACCACGCTAAACGGCCCGGCGGACATCGCCTTTTTCGCATCACGCTCGAGTTCTTTAAGCGCCGGCTGAAGATTCGTGTCGCCATCGCGCAACCGCTGGCGGGTCGCCTGGATTTGTTGCGCATCCATGATAAAAACGCGCGGGAGCGATGTCGCATTTCCAATCGTCTTCGAGTTCGCCGCAGTCGAGATAAATGGAATCAACGAGAACCAGACGCACCAGACTGCAAATGAAAAAAATTGCTTCATCAAATCAATATTCCACGGCAATTCGTTTCTGATACACGACTCAAATTCGATTGTCAGTTATATTCATTACAAATCAGCGTTCGTTCCGCTGCTCTTTTCGCTTATTCAAGCTCGCTAATATTTTCGCAATCGGCTAAACCGCTCGCATCGCTCAATCAACATGAAAATTAAACTGATCTGGCTCTGCGTCTTCATCGCGCTCAGTGCGAACTCAATTTTCGCGGCCGACGCCACAAATAAAATCAAAGTGCTCCTCATCACGGGCGGCCATCCTTTCGAGCAGGAGCAATTTTTTAAAGTCTTCAAAGACAATCCCGAGATCACCGTCACCATCGCGGAAAACTCGCGCACCAACGCGCCCGCTTACGAGCGCCGGGATATTTTGACTTACAATACGGTTGTCCTCTACGACATGCCGAACGAGATCACGGACAAGCAGAAAGCTGGTTTTCTTTCGCTGTTCAAACGCGGCGTCGGGTTGGTCGTATTGCATCACGCCCTGGTCAGCTATCAGCATTGGCCTGATTACGAACGAATCATCGGCGGGCACTATCCTGAAAGCGATGGCAAAAGTGGTGTTGTAACCACCGACGTCGGTTTTAAACATGGCGTCGAAGTGCCCATCGTCATCGTGGCGAAAGACCATCCGATCACCGAGGGCATGTCCGATTTCACCATCCTTGACGAAATTTATTGGGGCTTCCACGTCGGCGCAGATGTCACACCGTTGATCACCACGACCTTGCCCAAAAGTGGAAAGCCGCTGGGCTGGTATCGCACTGAAGGCAAATCGCGCATCGTCTATCTCCAACTCGGCCACGATCACACGGCCTATGACAACCCCAACTATCGCCAGCTTGTCGCTCGCAGCATCCGTTGGGTGTCGCGAAAATGACATAACGCGGTTACACGGTGGGGCTGTTCAATCCTGGGAACGCGCTCGCCTGCGAGACCACGGCATTTGAAACGGCAACTCTGTCCTGATTCCCAAACCAGGTTTGCGTCCGCATATAAGTCAACGCCTCGCGCAAATCCGGCAAATACGCGTGCCACATTTTTTCCCACTCCAGCGAAACCGCTCCTTGGAAATTTTCGCGCCGAAGCAAAGCCATGATCTCCGCGATGGGAACCTGCCCCGCGCCCGGAAGCACGTAAGTAAACGCGTGCCGCTCGGATGGCTGGTCTATGCTGTCTTTGAAATGCACATGCTTCACCAGAGCGCACAGCATCAGCCACGATTGCGCCGGTGATTCATTCGCCAGCCGCCAGGTATGATGCGAATCCCAGATGACGCCCAGCGGCTCATCCAACCCGGCGGACAATCGCACGCAGGGCGGCGAACTCGAAAACGCATCGTGAGTTTCTAGTAGGATTTCGGTGCGCCAATTTTGCTTCCGCTTTTCTTCCCGCCACCAATTTACATTGCCCGCCGCCTCGGCATAATCCGCTTCGATCAATGGCTTCCCAAACGTGCCTCCGCCAAAAACTCGCACGTAAGGTATGTTCCATTTTTCCGCCCAATCGCAGAACGACAAGAACATCGCCCGATCCAATTTCGACGCGCCAATCAATTTGAAATCCGAACCCGCAACGACAATACGCCCGCGAAATGTCTTGAGCAACCGGTTCGCCGCTTCCGGCGATAACTTTTCCTCCTCGGCATAGCGCGGAAAATCCGTCCGCCTTTCGAGCGCGCGCACTTCAATTTCACTGACGCCGAACTCCGCCGCCAGCCTCGCCACTTGAGGCAATGAAAGTTCAGGGCAACCCAGCGTCGAGAATCCCCAACGCAGGTCACCGCCTTCACGTGGAACGATCATACACCTCCAAATTGACGACTGCCTCCATCGGCTTGCCTCGCAAATATGCCTCCAGATTTTTGAGCGCGAGTTTTCCGGAATCGCAACGACGTTCTTTGGTGGGACCGCCCAAATGCGGCATGAGCGTCACATTCGCAAGACCGCGCAAGGCCGAATCCTGCGCCAACGGCTCCGATTCAAAAACATCCAGGGCGATCTGCAATTTGCCTTCGCGCGCGACCTTGAGCAGCGCGCCTTCATCCACCAATTCTCCGCGCCCCATGTTCACGAACACTCCCCCAGCCGGAATCTTGCGCAGCAACGCTTCGGTTACGATGTGATGATTCTCCGGGATCGCCGCAGCCAATTCGATGACAACATCTGACGTCGCAAAAAGTTCTTCCAGGCAATGAACGCGTTCAACCCCGCAATCCGAAAATAGATGATCCGGCACATGTGGAGAAAATGATCGAATAGTTTGCGTAAACGGGCGCAGCATTGACGCCAGCACCTGACTAATGGCACCGAATCCGTGAATGCCCACCCGCCGTCCGAGCAAACTATGAGTAACGGTTTCATTGTTTTTCCATGCGCCCTCGCGGTGCATCGCAACGCTCCAAGAAGAAGCTCGCCGCAACGCCATCAGGATCAGCATCAACGTGCCTTCGGCGACCGTCGCGCTGATGGAACTTCCCCAATTTGTCACTAGCAATCCGCGCGTGATCAATTCCCGGGGCACGAGTTTTCGGACCGTCCCGGCAGTATGGCAAACATAGCGCAATCCGCCCGGCTGCCCCACGCGCAAATCGCCGAGTAACGGCGGCGTCTTCCAGCCTGAAATCAAAATATCCGGCGGTGATTCGCGCCACAGCCGGTTCCAATCCTCCGGCTGCGACGGTGGCATGACGAGACGCGTTGGACGGGAAAGTAATCCCTGCAAATCCTCCCAGAGATGTCCGGGAAAGAAATCTTCGACCTCCATTTCAGTCAAGGCAATGATGGATCGTGGGCTCGACACGCTACACTTATAATTATTAATAACGCATTCGTTGACAAGCTAAAAACACTATTATTAATGATTTCTTCCGGCAATTAGCCAGAACTTGCCTTTTAGACCGGCATTCCAAGCACCTCCGATCGCATAATGAGTGAGTATGTTATACCATGGCGGGCGGCTGCCCTTCGCTCGGCAATTCTTTGCTTCCAGATGCGTGGCTGATTGGTTATTAGTAGGAACAATGAAAAACCGCAGCATCTCGCAACAGCGCATTGCCAGTGATTTGGGCGTTTCCCAGGCGCTCGTTTCACTCGTGCTGAACGGCAAACGCGAAAACATCAGCGAAGAATCCTACAAGCGCATCTGGGATTACGCGATCAAGATGGGTTACCGCCCCAAAGGCATGCAGATGGGTGAGAATTCCACCGGCGTGGCGAGCGTGGGATTTATCTTGCGCGCCGGACTGCGGCTTTATACTCAATCCAATTTTTTCAGCCACGTGCAACACGGCTTGCACACCGCTTTGCAGGAACGCGGACTCAATACCGTCTATCTCGGCGCGGAGGACGATCTCGATGAGGCCGCGCTCAAACGAAAACTTCGTCGCGGCGATCTCTATGGCGTCGTCGTCCTCGGCCAGGTTGATTTGCGGTTCTTGAACACGATCAAAAAAACCCACCAGCGCGTTGTGAGTGTTTCGGCGAGCTATCCCGGCCTTTGCCAATCAGTTTTGCCGAACGAGGCGCAATCAGCGGAATTGATCGTCTCGCACCTCGCGGATTTGGGCCATAAACATTTCGCGTGGCTGGGCGGCAATAAATTATTGAAGCAAAATCTGGCGCGCCGCACCGCCCTCGAAGATGCGCTTCGCTTGCGCGGCTTGACGCTTGCGCCCGAGAATACTTTCGATGTCACCGGCGGCGATCGCGTGGATGGGCGCAAAGCCGCCGCCGCCATTTTAGAACGCAAGCAGCGCAAAAATTTCCCGACCGCCTGGGTTTCACTCAATGCTCTGATGGCCCGCGGCGCGATTAATTTTCTCACGCGCGAAGGCTGGCGCATCCCGGAGCAACTGAGCATCGTTGCCGTGGATGCCACCCGCGTGTGCGTTGAAGAACATCCCGAAATCACCGGCGCGAATGCCGACTCCGAAAAAATGGGCATGAAAGCGGCGGAACTTTTGTTGCAGATGACCGGCACGCAGGACGAAAGCCTGGCCGATGTCATCATGCCCTCGCGCCTTACCGTTCGCGAGTCATCCGGCAAAGCGCCTTGACCGGTTCGCAGTCGCGACGCCGCCGCAAATTAAAACTGCGATTATGCTTTCGCGCTACGATTACGCCGTCATCGCATTTTACTTTCTATTCATGCTGGTGATCGGATGGGTCTGCCGGCGGTTCATCTCCAACACCAGCGATTATTTTCGCGGCGGCGGCAAGGTCCTGTGGTGGATGGTTGGCAGTTCGGCCTTCATGCTTTCGTTCAGCGCCTGGACCTTCACCGGCGCGGCGAGCAAGGCTTACCAGGATGGCTTCATCATCGTGACGATCTATGTCGGCAACGCCATCGGTTTTCTTTTTAACTATCTCGTTTTTGCCGCGAGATTTCGGCAAATGCGCGTGATCACGGCGATGCAAGCCGTCCGCAAGCGATTCGGCCCCGCTAACGAACAGTTTTTTACCTGGCTGCAAATTCCACTGGGCATTCTTTACGCCGGGATTTGGTTGATGGGCTTATCGGTTTTTATTTCCGCCGTATTTAATCAAAGTCTTGCGGCGACGATTGCTGTCACCGGTGTCGTCGTATTAATTATCGCAGTGCTTGGCGGCTCGTGGGCAGTGGTCGCGGGAGATTTCATCCAAATGTTAATCCTGATGCCCGTCACAATCATCGCGGCCGTTTTTGCCATCGCACAAGTTGGTGGTGTCGGCGCCTTCTTTCAAAAATTGCCACGTCATCATCTGATGATCACCGAGGGCGCGCGCAGTGAGATTCTTTATCTTTGGATCATCGCGATTCTTATCAAGCAATTCATTGTGACAAATACCCTCCTGGAATCTTCCCGCTATCTCAGCGTGAAAGATACCCGCAACGCCCGCATGGCGGCGCTGCTTGGGACGGCGCTGTTTCTGATCGGCCCGCTCGTGTGGTTCATTCCGCCGATGGTCGCCGCCATCACGCATCCCGATTTGCACGCCATGTTTCCGCGTCTGCCCAATCCCTCGGAGGGTTCCTACATCGCCGCCTGTTTCGACTTTATGCCCGCCGGCATGATCGGTTTGCTTATCAGCGGAATTTTCGCGGCCACAATGTCGGCGATGGATGGCGGCCTGAATCGCAATGCCGGTTTTTTTGTTAAAAACTTTTATCAGATCGTCCTGCGCCCGGACGCGAAAGAAACCGAATTGCTTTTCGCCGCAAAAATCACGACCGCGGTTTTTGGTGTTCTAGTTATCTTTGCAGCGTCGGCATTCAGCAATTTGCAAGGCACAAATCTTTTTAGTTTGATGCAAAATTTTGGCGGCTGGGTGGCGATCCCTTATTCGATGCCGCTGGTCTGGGGAATATTAATCAAACGCGCGCCTTCGTGGGCGGGTTGGAGCACAGTCCTGATTGGGTTTTCCACATCGCTGGCCGGCCAATATTTTTTCAATGCGGATTGGGTGCAGCATACGTTTCATTGGAGCGCACTTACTAAGCGCGAAACCAGTGACTGGTCTTACTTGATTGGCGCGCTGCTAAATGTGCTCGTCTGTTCGATTTGGTTTTTGGGCAGTTGCGCCTTCGCAAAGTCCCGTCCGGTTGAAGAACAAAAACGCGTCGAAGAATTTTTTATCACGATGAAGACGCCCGTTCACTTTGAGCAGGAAGGCGGCGTGGCCAGTGACCGGCAGCAATGTCGCACGCTGGGCATGCTCTGTTTGATTTATGGAAGCTTTCTTGCGTTGATGCTCGCAATTCCGAATTCGCTGGCTGGACGCCTGGGCATCGCCTTCTGCGTCGCGTGCATGCTGGTTCCGGGAGGAATCCTCTATTTTAATTCCGCGAAGCAAACAGCTTTGAATGCCGCAGAGGCATCCAAATAAAAAAGCGCAGGGAACTCGATTGCTTCGTGAAATTCCCCGCGCCTTATAATCTTTGTTGGACTATTTTTTATCCGATGCAGCAGCCAGTTCACCCTTCACATTCACGCAAACGACCGAGGCGATGGCATCCGGCGCATGATCGGGTAGATCAATGCTCACACCATTTTCAGTTTGCTGAAAATGCAGGCGATGAGATGGATCGGCAAGCAGATACGCTTTGCTGACCTTGCCTTTGATCGCGGGCAGATCGAAGTGACCCGCGGGCCATTTGAAGATTTCCACGTAGAGTTTGCCGGGATGGTTGAAAAGAATGCCATGCTTGCCCGGCTTCGTAGTGCAACGCCAATCCCAAGCTGATTCAAATTTCGGATTGCCCTTGGCATCTTTGTCCGTTGCGCTAAACGTGCCCGCTTCCGCTCCAAAGATTGTCGGGCTGGTCCCGTAAATGGCGGAGCCATTGACCCGCATCCATGCGCCGATTTCTTTTAGGCGCTCTACCGACGGCGCGGGAATTTCGCCTTCGCTGGTCGGGCCGACGTTCAACAAATAATTCCCGCCCTTGCTGGCGATGTCGCACAAATTACGCAGCAGCGTCTCCGTGGATTTCCATTTGTCATCGTCGCGCTTGAAGCCCCACGTGTCATTCATTGTCATGCAGGTTTCCCAATCGCGGCCGGGGTAACCCTGTGGCGGAATGCGTTGCTCGGGAGTTTCGGTGTCGCCCTTGAAACCACCGCCCAGGCGATTATTCATGATGATATTCGGACGCAGTTGCTCGACGGTATCGTAAAGCTTTTGCGCGCGCTCTTTGTTCATGTCAATCGGCGTGTCCCACCAAAGCACCGCAGGAAACTTGCCGTAATTCGATAAAATCTCGCGCACCTGCGGCACGGCCACCTTGTCAATGTAATCGTCCATATCATGCTTCTGCGCGGGATCCCATTTACCGCCCGAAGCCGAACCGCCGTTATTCCAGTCCTGTGCCTGCGAATAATAAAACCCGAGTTTGATGCCTTCCCGGCGGCACGCCGCCGCAAGCTCTTTCAACGGATCGCGCTTGAACGGCGTCGCCTTCACGATGTTCCAATCGCTCGCCTTGGAATCGAACATGGCGAACCCGTCGTGATGTTTGCTGGTGATGACTATATACTTCTGACCGGCATCCTTTGCGATCTTCACCCATTTTTCAGCGTCGAATTTTTCAGGATCAAATTGTTTGGCGTATTCCTGGTATTCCGCCATTGGAATTTTCCCATGATTCATGATCCACTCGCCGATACCCTTGACCGGTTGATCGTGATAAAATCCGGCGGGCACAGAATAAACGCCCCAGTGAATGAACATGCCGAATTTCGCCTCGCGCCACCACTCCATGCGCGCGTCGCGTTGCGCCTTGGTTTCGACTTTATCAGTTTGCTGCGCGTGGGCGGGCAGGATCGCCATCGCCATCGAAAGCAGCAATGCCCCTGCAAATGGTTTGCCGAATTTGGATCGTTTCATGATTTTAAAGCTGGTCGCTACGATGTTGTTATTGGTGATTCGAGGCGATGCTACCTCTGCATGCACGCCGGGTTCAAGCCGCAGCTTCAAAGGAAAGGAAAATTCTAAAAATGATTTCAACACGATTCCCCTTCCCCCAATCAAACTGATTGCCGATAAAATTCGCCCATGAGCCCGGCGCCCATAATACTTTGGTTCCGCATTGATCTGCGCCTTGCGGATAATCCTGCATTATGCGCCGCGCTTTCGACCGGTGCTCCGGTCATTCCCGTTTTCATTTTTTCACCCGAGGAGGAAGCGCCATGGCAGCCGGGCGCGGCCTCACGCTGGTGGCTGCATCAATTACTTCTTGAACTGCAAACAAATTTGGAACGTGCCGGAGCAAAGCTAATCATTCGGCGCGGCCCAACGCTTGCGGCTTTACGAGAACTTATTGAACAAACCGGAGTCCGAACGATTTTCTGGAATCGCCGCTACGAACCCGCCATTATTTCTAGAGATAAAAAAATTCATGACGCCCTCGCGAGCACCGGAATAAAAGTAGAAAGTTTTAGTGCAGCTCTATTGCATGAGCCGGGCACGGTCTTGAATCAAAGCGGCAAACCTTTTCAAGTTTTCACCCCGTTCTGGCGTCATTGTTTGAAACTTTCCGATCCCGCCACACCATTGCCCGCGCCCAAAACTATCCACGCACCAAAAAAATGGCCCGCCACGCTCACCCTAAATGCTCTCGAACTTGAACCTAAAATTCCATGGGCCAAAGGCTTTCGCAACGAATGGACTCCCGGCGAAACCGGTGCACAATCTCAATTACAGAAATTCCTTCACGACGCTTTCCCCGATTATTCAACCGCGCGCAATCGCCCGGATCGCCGTGGCACGTCGCGCCTTTCGCCCCATCTTCATTTCGGCGAGATCAGCCCGCGTCAAGTCTGGCACGCAATCCGTCGTGATGCCGAAAAGAAATCATTGGCCGTCTCTGCATGGCGTGAGAGCCAATTTCTCACGGAACTCGGCTGGCGTGAGTTCGCGCATCAGCTTCTGATTCATTTTCCACAAGCTCCCACCAAACCTTTGCGTCCGAACTTTGCGAAATTCCCTTGGCGTGTGGATGCGGAATTTCTGCAAGCGTGGCAGCGCGGCAAAACCGGTTACCCCATCGTGGATGCCGGCATGCGCGAACTCTGGGCGACTGGCTGGATGCATAATCGAGTTCGCATGATTGCCGGCTCTTTTCTCGTGAAAGATTTATTACTCTCGTGGCAAGAGGGCGCGAACTGGTTTTGGGACACACTGGTGGATGCGGATCTCGCGCAAAACACTTTAGGCTGGCAATGGATTGCCGGTTGTGGAGCGGATGCCGCACCCTATTTTCGGATCTTCAACCCGATCACGCAGGGCGAGAAGTTTGACCCGCAAGGCGACTATGTTCGACGCTGGTGCCCGGAATTGACGCGATTGCCCGGCAAGTGGCTTCATCAACCGTGGCGCGCACCGGCAAAAATACTCTCGCAAGCAGGCGTCGAACTTGGCCGCGATTATCCTGAACCCATCGTCAGCCACGCAATCGCTCGCGAAGTCGCGCTTGCCGCTTTCGCCAAAATCAAAAACGGTTAATTGCTTCGCCCAGGAATATCGTGGTAAAAAACAGCATGGTCCGTTCGCTCGATCAAAAACTTGCCGCCATCCGCGCTGCGCCACAGACGACGCGCGAATTTATTCTCGCCGATGCCAAGGATGCCGACATGGCGTTTGGCGTTCGCGCGCCCGGCCGGCGTGAACATCTTTCCCGCGCAGGCGCGCACGCGGCGCAATTTTCTCCTGAAGTCTGGACGCGTGAAGAATTCGGTTATCGCAACCTGCCTGAATTTCTTGATCTCACGCGCGAAGTGGTTCAGCAAGGTCTGGTGGACATCGTGCTCATGTCCGCTTCGGTCAATGAACAACTCACCATCAAGGAAGGTTTGTTCAAGAATTCGCACGTGACGCCCGCCGCTCGCGCGAATGATACGACCGATGTTTGGGCCGTGCGCCACGGCAGTTATCTGAAAGAACCCGCGCAACCGTTTCGCACCGCGACGATTGATCACATTCAATGCGGCCAGGTCGAGTGCGAGCGCGATGGCGCCACCGATTTCCCCGGGGCAAATCTCGGCCTGTATTCCGTCACGTTTCTCAACGACCTTGAGCGCGATCGCCAGACCTTGCTCGCGTTCAAACAGTTTCGTGAAGAAGCGGAACGAAAAAAGTTTCGCTATTTTCTTGAAGTGTTTGATCCAAATGTGCCCAGCGGCATTCCAACGGAAAAGCTCGGCGAATTCATCAATGACAAAATTCTGCGCACGCTGGCAGGCGTGACCGAAGCGGGTCGCCCGTTGTTTCTGAAAATTGTTTATCACGGCCCGCGCGCGATGGAAGAACTCGCGCAATACGATCCCAATCTGATCGTTGGAATTCTTGGCGGCAGCGCGGGCACAACTTACGACGCCTTCAAACTTCTCCACGATGCGCAAAAATACGGTGCGCGCGTTGCACTTTACGGGCGCAAAATAAATAACGCCGAGCACCAGCTTGCATTTATCGAAATGCTTCGAGCGATCACGAGCGGACGCGTCACTCCCGAAGAAGCCGTCCATGCCTACCACGGAATTCTTCAGGCGAAAAAAATCAAGCCGCATCGCCCACTTGCCGAGGACATGGTGCTTACGGATCAGTCCATGAGTTACGACGGTACGTCAAAGCGCTCCACCGTCGCAATCCGTGAAAATCCGCTTGCACAACCTTCGATTGAAACTGCGACGACCGATTGGCCGAAGCTCCCCAATGGTTTTCCTGATTTCGGTAAAATGTCTTCCGCTCAGCGCCGCGCTTACGATGCCGACCGGCTTGCGAAAAAATTCGGTTAAAGAACGCTAGAGCAGCCGCGAGAATTCTTTCGGAGTCGGACTTTCAAATCGCATAGCCTTGCCACTGATGGGATGCCGAAACGCGAGAATTTTCGCATGCAAGGCTAATCGCCTTAGCGGATTCTCCTTCGCGTCATATTTGTTGTCGCCGACGATGCTGTGGCCGAGCGTTTGTGCATGCACCCGGATTTGGTTTTTACGGCCCGTTTCGAGTTGAAATTCAACGAGGGAATAACGCGCGCTCATCCGCTGCACATGATAATGAGTAATCGCTTTCTGTCCGTCATTCGGCGTTGGGCTTGAGCGCATGATGAGCGATTTACTTTCCGTCAGCCACGAAGTGATCGTGCCCTCCGCTTGCTCCACGCGCCCTTCCAAAACAGCGGCATAAGTACGCTCCAACACTGCCTCCTGCCAATCGTCCTGCAACGCTTTTTGCACCGGCTGATTTTTTGCGAACATCATCAATCCGGACGTTTCACGGTCAAGGCGGTGCACGACAAAGATTTTATTTCGGGGATCGGCCCGCTTCACATGGTCGCTCAGCAAGCTATACGCGGTTTTTTCCTTTTCCAACTCGGTTGCGATGGAAAGCAAACCCGCCCGTTTTTCAATTACGATCAAATCAGCGTCTTCAAAAACGATTTTGCAGTCGCGAGACGAACTTGTTCTGATGTCACCCATGCGCCCAATCTCGACTCGCTGCCCTCGCGCGAGCGGTTGATTGAACTGCGTGATCACCTCGCCGTCCACCAAAACCTGCCTCCGGCCCAGAAGTTCCTTAACGGATGTGCGGCTTCTCTCCGGCATTTTAGCCAGCAGGAATTTGAGCAATTCACTGTCCTCAGTTACGTCAAAAATATTCATGCTCTAATCCGCCAGCAAATCCTGAATCTCCTCCCAACTCAGAGCGCCAGCCAGATCGCCCTCGCCCAATACGCCCTCGATAAGCGCGCGTTTTCGCGCCTGAAGATTCAAAATCTTTTCCTCCACCGTGCCGCGCGTGATGAGCTTGTAACTTGTCACCACGCGCGTCTGGCCGATGCGATGCGCGCGGTCCGTCGCCTGCGCCTCCACCGCCGGGTTCCACCACGGGTCAAAATGAACGACGGTATCCGCGCCCGTCAGATTGAGGCCAACGCCACCAGCCTTCAAACTGATGAGAAAAACTGGGATACCGGCATCTCGTTGAAATTTCTCGACGACTTGCGCCCGATCTTTGGTCGCGCCGTCGAGATAACAAAATTGAATCCCCTGCTCCGTCAATTCTTCACGCAACAAACCCAACATGCTCGTGAATTGGCTAAATACCAGGACGCGATGCGAACCATCAATGACTTCTTCCAGCAATTCACCGAACAATTCAACTTTGCCCGACGACCCGGAAATTTTGGGCGCAGGCTGCGACGGCGGCTCAGGATCTTCACCGGCATTGGCCGGAAGTTTTAGCAATCGCAAGTCGCAACAAATCTGCCGCAGCCGCAGTAATGCCGTGAGCACAACCATGCGACTCTTTGGCAGGCCGTTGGCATTCACGGCGGTGAAGATTTCGCGACGACTGGCATCAAGAACTTGCTGGTAAATCGCGCGTTGTTCTTCATTCAACTCGCAGTAACTGACTTGCTCAATTTTTTCCGGCAAATCGCGGGCGACCTCGCGTTTGAGCCGCCGCAAAATAAACGGGCGCAATCGGCGCGCGAGACGTTCCTGCGCGGCGGTATTTTTATCACGAACAATCGCGATCTCATAGCGCTCGCGAAAATCCTTGGCGGCGCCAAGATAGCCGGGCATCAGAAAATCAAAGATAGACCACAGGTCTAACACGGAATTTTCCAGCGGCGTGCCGGTGAGCACCAGCCGATGCCGGGCGCGAATGGATTTCACCGCCTGCGCGTTTTGGGTTTGCCGATTTTTAATGTGCTGGGCCTCGTCGAGGACGACGGTATCGAATTCCAAATCACGATACCGGTCGGCATCGCGACGGAGCAAAGCATAACTCGTTACGATCAGATCGGCCTGTGAAATTTTTTGGAAGCTTTCATGCCGTTGCGTTCCGTGAAGCGCAAGCACACGCAACTGCGGCGTGAATTTCGCCGCTTCCGCCGCCCAATTAAAAACCAGCGAAGTCGGACATATCACCAGCGTTGGCGTGGTTTTGTCAGATGACTGATTTTTTCGCGCGCTGATCAATGCCAGCACCTGCAAGGTTTTCCCCAGGCCCATTTCGTCTGCCAAAATGCCACCGAAACCATTGACCCGCAGAAACGCCATCCACGCGATGCCTTCTTTCTGATACGGACGCAAGACGGATTCCAACGCGCCGAAATTGGGAGTCTCGGGTTTTACTTCGCCACGTTGCTGCGCGGCACGTTGCGACCAAGCCGCGGGCGCGCGCACCTGCCAGCTGGCCTGCTGGCGAAGCGTGGCGTCGAGAAAGCCCGCCTGCCAATTATCCAATCGGTAGCCGCCGGAATTTTGTTCCGGTGCGCAATCCAGCAAAACCTCCTGCAATTCCTCGACCGCTCCGGTGTCGAGCAAAGCGAATTTGCCGTTCTTCAATTTCGTGTGTCCCTGGCCCGACAGAAGCAACCGCTGAATGTCGGCCGGACCCAGCCGTTCGCCGCCACGAGTGTCGTAAGTGACATTAAGATTGAACCACTCTTCCCCGGAAGGCGTGATGTCAAAGCGCGGTTCGATGCGTTCCAGATTTTTTTCCGTGCTGCGCTCCAGCCGTTCTTCAAGCGTCACTTTCCACTCCTTTTCAAGCTTCGGAAATTCACGCGCAAAAAAATTCAACACCTGATTTTGTCCTTTGAGATGAAATAATCCCGCGGCATCGGGACCGGTAAAACCGGATTTGACAAGCCGTCTGACAGCGGCCTGTTCGGCTTCGAGATCACGGGTGCGATAATGAGCAGGCTTCGCGAGGTCGGGAAGCCAAAGTTCTTCGCCGGGCGCAAAAACCCCAGGCGTAACTTTTTTAACGCCGCAAGTGCATTCAAGTTTTCCTTCAAGCACCGCCAAACCACCGGCAAGGTGTAGCGAAAAAAATGGCTTGGCTGCTTCAAATGAAAAATCATTGAGCGTAAAATTGGCTTCTACTTCGCAAGCTGCCATGAGTTTTGGCCAATCCACATTGAGAAATTGCGGCAGGCGTGACCGCGAGATGCGCCATGGCCCGTCAAGCAATTCTTCAGCACCACTTGGAAGATTCATTGGGCGCAACGTGTCGCCATCTGTTACCCACGGTGGATTACCGCGAATCAATCCGACCGGTAATCCACCTTTGAGGCGCAGAACAATCTCTCCGTTGCTCTCCAAGTTGGCCGTGATCGCCAGCCGAAGTGGTTCCTGAAGTATTTCGATTTTTTTGGCGCGGCCCAGCGTCAATCGCTCGTGAGCGGCCAATTTTGGCAGGAGCGCGGCGAATTGAGATGCGTTTAGCATCAACATCGCTGGCGTGTCGCCTTCGTTCAGCGCTTCAAGAGCGTCGAGAATTATTTGATCATTAGAATCGAGCGCATAAGTGAGGTCCGTCGGCAATGCGTTTAACGGGACGCGTCCACGCGACCATTCGCCTTCGACGTATAACATCACTTTTCCACGGCCAAGGGCTTCGTTCAGATTGGGCGGTAGAATAAAATGCAGCTTTAACCATTCATCCACATCGTCCGGCGTAGCACGACGAATTGCTTTCGGTATTCGCTTTGAAGTAGAATGCTCGGGACTTTTTTTCTCCGCCGGCGCGGAAGTGATTATTTTTGCTTTGAGAAAGTGTAGACCGATGGCGATGGAGTGAGCACAAATCAACCCGCGTTGGCGCGAATCGCGGCAGGGGCAAAGATTCTCGGCGTCGGTCGAGCTTTTAATGATCAAGCCCGAGCGTAAAGTGCCAGTGCCCTCCTGCAACACGCCGCGCAACGTGGGCGGCTGCCATTCGGAACTGTGGACGCGGCCGGCGGACACGATGCCGCGAGCGGTTTTGACCGCCTCCCAGCCGCCGAGCTTTGCCAGCAAAGCATCCGATAATTCCACGTCACTCATGGTTTTTCATCATGCCCCAGAATTTAGCGAAGCCAAACAGAATTGCTTCAGCGTTTTTGATCGTGTAGGTTCACACATTATTTGAATGAAAGATTCGTTACCGGTCAGTCTAATTATTTCGCTGCTCATTTTCCGATCCGCCTTTGCAGCGCCAGAACTTCAAGTCGGTCACTTACCGGACGGCGACGAAGTCGTGCCAATCGGACAAATCGTTCACGCGCCGGGACAGTCCGTTTATTTCAAAGGAAGGCCGGTTGATCTGGCGATGTCACACAGCGGACGAAATTTTTACATAAAAAATTTCAACAATCTTGTCGTCGTGGACAGCGTGAGTTGGACGATTGAGCAAATGACGAATTATCCCGGCACGCCCGCCTCGATGCATGGCATCGCTGTCAACCACGCGGGGACGCACGTTTATATCACAAGCGTGGGAAATGAGCTTTACGATTATGCGACGGGTGATCTGGGATTGGCATCGCTCAACCGGACGATTCGGTTGGGCACGAATTCTGATCCCTGCGGTGTCGCCATTTCAACCGATGACACGCTCGCTTATGTTTGCCTGGATCGGAGCAACACGCTTGCTGTGGTGGATCTGGCCTCGGGCAAAATCACACACGAAATTAATGTGGGTATTGCGCCCTATGCGGTGGCGATTTCACGTGATGGAAACATGGCTTACGTTTCTGATTGGGGCGGGCGCATTCCCAGCGCGGGTGATTTGAAGGGTTATTCCATCGGCAGTCCCATTGTCGTGGATGATCGTGGAATTGCGGCCAGCGGCGCGGTGTCCATCGTGGACTTAAAAGCCCATTCCGAGGTCGCACAGATTCCCACTGGGCTGCATCCTTCTGATTTGAAATTAAGCCGCGATGATAAAATGTTGTTTGTCGCCAATGCAAATTCCGACACGGTGACGGTTCTCAACACCGAAACGCGCGCGCTGGTTGAAACCATTCCGATGCGGCTTGACGCCCATGAACCGTTTGGAAGCGCCACCGACGGACTCGCGTTGAGCCGCGATGGTAAAATACTTTACGTCGCCAACGCGGGAAATAATGCGGTGGGCGTGGTGGAATTGCCGAACGAGGAACACACTAACAGCATCGTCCAGGGTTTCATTCCCACCGACTGGTATCCGGGTGCGGTGTTTGCCGACCTGTATGATCTTTACGTGGTGAACACGAAGGGACTCGGTTCCACCAATCGCGATGTTTATCAAATCACCGGCACGGTAAATAAAATTCCGTTGCCCACGGCGGCGGAACTT
This sequence comes from Verrucomicrobiia bacterium, assembly GCA_036268055.1. Classification (NCBI taxonomy): domain Bacteria; kingdom Pseudomonadati; phylum Verrucomicrobiota; class Verrucomicrobiia; species Verrucomicrobiia bacterium. The sequence continues at coordinate 144,455 of DATAUW010000009.1, forward strand.
CCCGCTTACACGGCGACAGTGAAAACCGATTCCCGTTTGCCGCAGATATTAAACAGCCAGACAGCGGCAACGAGCGCGGCCACGCCCATGCCCGTTCCTGCGCACGCGGGCGAACCATCAGTTTTTAAACACGTGCTCTATATCATCCGCGAAAACAAAACCTACGACGAACTTTTGAGCGATCTTCCGCGAGGCAATCGCGATCCAAAATTATGTATTTTTGGCAAAGCCGTAACGCCGAACCTGCACGCACTTGCAATGCAATTTGTGTTGCTCGACAATTATTATTGCAACGGAGTTTATTCAACGGACGGACACGCCTGGTGCACCGAGGCAAACTCCTCCGACTATTGGGAAAAATCCATCGGCGCGGCAAATCGTTCGGGACAAATCGGCGTGGACCCGCTTTCGTATTCCTCGAGTGGATTTATCTGGAACAATGTGTTGCAACACGGATTGACCTTTTATAATTATGGCGTGTTTGGCCAGTCATTCCCAACTCCCGACAGCACTTGGTTGCAGATTTACACCGATTATACGAATCACATCGGGCGAATTGGGTTTCATACTTATATCGGCAATACACCGGTGCTGCCCGCATACAGTTCAACGAACGTCTCGGGATTTAATCTGAAAATTCCCGACCAAATTCGCGCCGATGGTTTTCTTGCGGAATTCAGCGCCGCAGAGAAGAAAGGCCGGTGGCCGGCGTTCAATATGTTTTATCTGCCGGACGATCACACGGCGGGAGGCAGCCCGGGTTTTCCCACGCCACGGGCGCAAGTTGCGGACAATGACCTGGCCACGGGACGCGTCATCGAGGCGGTGACCAAAAGCAGCTTCTGGAGCAACACCGTTATTTTTCTCATCGAGGACGATCCGCAGGGCGGTTACGACCACGTGGATGGACATCGTTCCATCTGCATCGTCGTCAGCCCTTACACCAAGCGTGGCGAAACAGTCAGCGCGTTTTATAATCAGACCGGGCTCATTCACACGATGGAACAGATCATGGGATTGCCGCCGATGAACCAGATGGACGCATCGGGGCCATTGATGACGGACTGTTTTGGCGCGCGAGCCGATTACACACCTTACACTGCCGTGCCGAATGAAATTCCGCTGAATGAAATGAATCCCGGCACCATCAGCGCACTGGGCAAGCATGACCGGCACTGGGCAGAATTGAGTTTGCAAATGGACTTCAGCAAACCCGACCTTATCAATGACGATACGCTCAATCGCATCATCTGGCATTCGATCAAGGGCAATCAGCATTACCCGGCCGAATTTGCCGGCCCGCATGGCAAGGGATTGAAACAACTCGGACTTATTTCCGCCAAAGGAAAAAGTTCCGGTGAGGATGATGACGATTGAAATTCGCCGTAATTAACGCGCGCGTATCACAAAGTCCGCGCCATTGATTTCCGCATTGTCCCTTTTACGTATTTTTTACTAATCGTGTAGGACGATTGGAGGCCATGCGCTTCTCATCTCGCCGACTATTCGCGGATGCTTTTCTCCACGAGTCTCTGTTCATCAATCCGCGGTTTAAACGATGAACATAGGGTATTTCATTTGTCGCGCAGGGGAATGCGTTCCAAGCGGCACTGGGCGTAAATCGCGGTGGAAGCTTTTTCTCCTGTTTTTTTCTTTGGCGATTTCGGTTCATGCCGCGCCGATAGCCGTCACCGGCCAGTGGGATTTTAAATATGGCGACCTGCGCGCGACGGTTGGGGCGGACTTGCAATACGTCGGCGACACTTCGAACGTCACAAGTTTCACCATTGCAAAAATAAACGGCCAGCCCGCGCAAGTGATGAGCTTCGGCGGGAATTCGGTCGGACGCGGATTTTATATGCGGCATGGCGCTGCTCCCAATGGTGGAGGCCAATTCGTCAATCAATACACGATTGTCATGGATGTGATGTATTCGACGATTAACAGTTCGCAGTTGCATCCCCTGCTCCAGTCGGACCCATTCAACCCGCCAGGCATAGATGCGCAATTTTATGTCGGCAGCAACCAGTCGGCAGGACCCGATGGCATTGGAGCTAATGATCAATTTAGCGGCACACTAAGCGCAAATGTTTGGTATCGGATCGCATTTGCAGTGGATCTGACAGCGCCATCCGGGCAGCAACTAACGAAATACGTGAATGGGACGATGGTTGGCTCGCAATCGCTGGCAGGCGGCGTGGATGGGCATTACGCACTTGGCCCGACCGCGCAACTTTTTACGACCGGAACGGCGACTGGCGGAGCGACTACTCAACCGGGTTACGTCAACAGCATTCAATTTCTCAACGGCTGTCTTTCGCCCCAAGCCATCTTGGTGCTGGGCGGTCCCACGGCAAATGGAATTCAATCGGGGGCTCCGCGATTACAAATCACCACGGCAAATACTCTCATGCCGGCAACAAAATTTATCTGGCCTGGACGCTATAGCCCGAATCTGCAAATTCAGCAAACAACCAACCTTGCCGATCCAGCGTCGTGGCAAAGTGTCGGACTCGTCAGTTCAACGCAAACGCTGGAAGTTCCGACGGCCCAATTAAATATCGGCTCGGCTGGCACAGTCAGTTTTTTCCGAGTGGGCGGCCCATTCGTTACGAATGTTGATCCGGGAGCCACCGTTGAAGGCGATATTTCGGTGAATTGGAACGGCGTCGAGACCCAAGTGGTGCCGACGAAACAGATTTTGCATACGCCGGGAAAATCAGTTTTGTTCGGCGGGCTGGGATTGGACATTGCGTTGTCACCGGATGGCACAACCGCGTATGTGAAAAACAACAACAGCCTGATCGTAGTGGACGTGGCTACATGGAAGCGGCTTCAGTCCGTGCGTTATCCTGGCAGCCTGGGATCGTTCCACGGAATCGCGGTCAGCACGGACGGCATGCACGTTTATGTCACGGCGTCGGCGTACGAACTCTATGATTTCGCCATTGCGACCAATCGCGTCGCGACTTTTTCAAGGACGATTGCGCTTCCGGCTTATTGCGATCCCTGTGGCATCGCATTGTCCGCGGATGGAACCAATGCTTATGTCTGTCTCAATAAAAGCAACTCGATCGCCATTGTGAATTTGGCGATTGGCATGATCACGGGTCAAATTAAAGTCGGCATGGCGCCTTGGGGCATCGCGCTTTCGCCGAATGGGAACACGGCGTATGTCTCCGATTGGGGTGGCCGCGTGCCCGTTAAGGGCGATTTGACCTTAAATTCCGCCGGTTCTCAAATCGTGGTGGACGCACGCGGAATAGCGGCAAGCGGCACGTTGTCCGTGGTGGATTTGACGCAGAATCTGGAGGTGGCAGAGATTCCAACCGGCTTGCATCCGTCCGATGTCACGCTGAGCCAGGATGGGAGCACATTGTATGTCGCGAATGCAAATTCAGACACGGTTACGGTCATCAATACCCAAACCCTAGCGGTGCAGGAAACCATTTTGATGCGGCCCGACCCGTCATTGCCGTTTGGGAGCGCGAGCGATGCGGTCACACTGAGCCCCGACGGTACGATACTCTATGTTGCCAACGGCGGCAACAATGCCGTGGCCGTGGTGGAATTGCCGAACGGCCAGCACACGAACAGCATCATCCTCGGCTTTATCCCAACGGACTGGTATCCCGGGGCACTGGCGACGGACGGCACGAATCTTTTCATCGCGAATACCAAGGGCCAAGGCTCCGCGAACGGCACTGCGATCACGACGACGGGCACGGTTGACAAAATCCCTTTGCCAACACCCGAGGTGCTCGACAAATATACCGCCCAGGTCCAGGAGAATTCGCGCGTGCCTCAAATGCTGCAAACCCAGCTTGCGCCCGTGGCAGGCCAGGCACCGGTTCCAGTGCCAGTGCATACGGGCGAACCTTCGGTCTTTCAGCATGTCCTCTATGTCATCAAGGAAAATAAAACTTACGACCAGATGTTCGGCGATATTCCGCAGGGCAACGGCGCTTCTAATTTGTGCATCTACCCGCAAGTGACGACGCCCAATCACCACGCGCTGGCCACTCAATTCGTGTTGCTCGATAATTATTATTGCAACGGAGTTTATTCAACCGACGGTCATGCCTGGTGCACGGAGGCGAACGCGACGGATTATTTTGAAAAAGGCATCGGCGCGCTCAATCGCGCGGGGCAGATCGGCGCTGATCCGTTGATGTATTCTTCGAGTGGATTCATCTGGAACAATGTTTTGCAACATGGCTTGACCTTTCACAACCACGGCGTATTTGGCCAGGCCGGCATGTCACCGGCGAGTACGTGGCTGCAAGTATATTCGGATTATGCGAACCAGACGGGCTTGATAGGCTTTTATAACAGCATTGGAAACGCACCGGTGTTGCCGAAATACAGTTCGACCAATGTATCGGGATTTAATTTAAGCATCCCCGACCAGATTCGCGCGGACGGTTTTCTCCGGGAATTTAACACCGCGCAATCCAGCGGTGTCTGGCCCACGTTCAACATGCTTTATCTGCCGGATGATCACACCGCCGGGAGCACCGTTGGTTATCCCACGCCGCGCGCGCAACTTGCCGACAACGATCTCGCACTTGGCCGCGTGATCGAGGCGGTGACAAAAAGTATTTTTTGGACCAATACGGTGATCTTCGTTATCGAGGATGATGCGCAGGGCGGTTACGACCATGTGGATGGACATCGCTCGATCTGTCTCGTCATCAGCCCTTATACGAAGCGCGCGCAAACCGTGAGCACATTTTTTAATCAGACGGGGCTGATTCATACGATGGAACAGATCATGGGGCTGCCGCCAATGAATCAAATGGATGCGATGGGCCCATTGATGGGCGATTGTTTTATGGCCCAGCCGGATTACACGCCTTATACCGCATTGCCGAATCAAGTGGCGTTAAATGAAATGAATCCAGGAACACTGAGTTCGATGAGCCGGCAGGACTTGCATTGGGCGCGGTTGAGCGCCAAACAGGATTTCAGCAAAGCCGACGTGGCGAATGACGATGAACTCAATCGGATCATCTGGCATTCGGTCAAAGGGAACGCACGTTATCCGTCGGAATATGTCGGTCCGCACGGCAAAGGATTGAAAACCCTGGGTCTCATCGTGTCAAAAAATCATCACGACGATGATGACGACGATTGAGAAGCTGTAGGACTTTTGGAAGTGGTTGAATCGGCAACTGACCGACTTTCCGCGCCGCAATTTTTTGGCAAACTTTGACATAGCAAAGTCGCACTTGTACTCAGAATACCTGTCCGGCTTTTGTTCGTAACATCAGGGGCTTCCAGCCCGATTATTGGAATGATCGGTCATCAATGACTGAAACCATGCGGCGCAATCCGCATAGAAAAGACATTTCAATGATGACAAAACGAATCTACTTTTGGCTGGCCCTGGGCACGCTGCTATTTTCAGGGATTGGTGCTCACACGGGAGTCATGCCTCCCATTCGCACGGTCTTCATTATCATAATGGAGAACAACGACTGGGCGCAAATCATCAACCACCCATCCGATCCGTATATCAATTCGCTGCTGCCAGGCGCTTCTTATTGCTCGCAATATTATAACCCGCCAACCATGCATCCGAGCGAACCGAATTATCTTTGGCTGGAGTCGGGAACCAACTTCGGCATCACCACAACCGGCAATCCATTTCGCGACCATCAAAGCACGACGGATCATCTCACCACCTATTTAAATAACGCAGGCATTACCTGGAGAGCGTATCAAGAGGACATCTCGGGCACCGAGGTTCCCCTTTTTGATGAGAACAATTATGCGGCCCGGCACGATCCCTTCACTTTTTTCGACGATGTGACCGGAACAAATAATCCCAACAACGCCTACGGCATCGCGCACATCCGGCCCTACACGGAATTCATGGGCGATCTCGCCAGCAATACCGTCGCGCAATATAATTTCATCACGCCAAACTTGTGTGACGACATGCACAATAATTGCGCGCCCCTTTATAACGGCCAGTTGCAAGGCGATAGCTGGCTCTCGACGGAAATCCCAAAAATCACGAATTCCTTTGCCTACAAAAATAACGGCGCGATCTTCATCACCTGGGACGAGGCCGGAAGCGCCGACGGTCCCATCGGCATGATCGTGCTTTCGCCACTGGCCAAAGGCGGCGGCTACGTCAGCACAAACCATTACACTCATAGCTCGACCTTGCGCACGATGCAGGAAATCTTCGGCGTGGGACCTTTGCTTCGCGACGCCGCCAATGCGCAAGACCTCAGTGATCTTTTTGTTCAGCCGCAAGCGATCACGCATTACAGCAGCCTCGGCGTGAGAAATTTTTTCCACGCACCGGATGGCTCCGTGCAATTCGACGTGGAGGGCGCGATCCCGGGGAAAACCCACGTCGTCCAGATGTCCACCGATCTTGTTAATTGGAGTAACGTCTGCACGAATACGCCTTCGACAAATAGTTTTTATATCAGTGACCCCAGCGCCATCGGCGCCAGCCAGCGATTCTATCGCGTGATGCAAATGCCTTGAGACGGTGCGGCTTTTCCCGCATTCTTTCTTGATGGCAAACTCGTTTGGTCAGCTTTTTCGCATCACGACCTGGGGCGAATCCCACGGCGGTGGAGTGGGCGTGGTGGTGGATGGCTGTCCTCCGCGGCTCAAGCTCACCGAGGCGGACATCCAGCCGGATCTGGATCGCCGCCGCCCCGGGCAATCGAAGATCGTCACGCCGCGCAAGGAAGCGGACACCGTGCAAATTTTATCCGGCACATTTGAGGGACGAACCCTCGGCACGCCCATCAGCATGTGGGTGAAAAATGAAGATGCGCGTCCCGAGGCTTACTCGGAGATGGCGTCAAAATTTCGGCCATCGCACGCGGATTATACTTACTTTGCGAAATATGGCGTTCGCAACTGGCAGGGTGGCGGCCGTTCCAGCGCGCGCGAAACGATTGGGCGGGTCGCCGCCGGCGCGATCGCCAAAAAAATTCTCCGCGAGCGTTTTGGCGTTGAAGTCCTCGCCTATGTGAAACAGGTCCAGCGATTGGTAGCCGAAGTGCATCCCGACACCGTCAAGATGCGAGACATCGAGGCGAATATCGTGCGCTGCCCGGATGCGGCGATGGCGGAAAAGATGATCCGCCTGATCGAAAAAATGCGGTGCGCGGGCGACAGCGTCGGGGGCATTGTGGAGGGCGTGGCGCGCGGCGTTCCCCCCGGCTGGGGCGAACCGGTTTTTGACCGGCTCGAAGCGGATTTGGGCAAGGCGATGTTGAGCTTGCCGGCGTCCAAGGGTTTTGATGTGGGCTCGGGTTTCGGCGGAATACTTTTGACCGGCACGCAGCATAACGATCTTTTCCGCATGAAGGGTGGCAGAGTTCATACGCTCACAAATCGTTCCGGCGGCGTGCAAGGCGGCATCTCGAATGGTGAGCCGATTTATTTTCGCGTCGCTTTCAAACCGGTCGCGACGGTCATGCATGAGCAGGACACCGTGGACGAAAAATTTCAGAATACAAAGTTGAAGGGGCGTGGACGCCATGATCCCTGCGTGCTGCCGCGCGCGGTGCCGATGGTCGAGGCGATGACTGCTCTCGTGTTGGTGGACCATGCCCTGCGTCACAAAGCGCAGTGCGTGGACTGATCAGCGCATTGACCAGAACGAGTTCCACCAACCGTGGCCGCCGAAGATCCACAACACCGCGGCGACCGCGATGTAGGGTCCGTAAGGCAGCCGCGCCGAAAGGGAATGGCGTTTTAACGCGACGAGTGTGAGCATGATGACCGAGCCGATGATCGAACTGGCCATCAAGGTAAATATCACCGCCTGCCAGCCGAGGAACGCGCCGATCGCCGCCATGAATTTCACATCGCCGAGGCCCATCGCTTCGCGCGGCAATACGACATTGTCGGTGACGACCTCAAGGTAAGGCACTTCCTCGGGAATCAATTCATCCTCACCGATAAAAAGTTTCCCCGGCGTCAGTCGCACCGAGACATCGCGATAACAACGGTCGCTCAACTCCGCCGTGCCGGCCTGCAAACGCACACTGTCGGATTTGCGGTAAAATAATTCTTCGTAAAGAATTTCCTGCTCGGGCAGCACGATCGCAGTTTCCGTAAAAATAATTTTTGAACCGGAAGGCAAACTCATTTTTTGTTTGCCAAAAAAAAGTTTTCCCAATCGCAGCACAGCGTAAAACAATCCCGCTCCCACGGCGATTCCTTGAAAGCTGCGCCACAACCCCATGCCGGGTGAATGCGTGCCGTGAAGCGGCGGCACGAGTAATGAGCATAAAAATCCAACCACCGCGCCGCCGATGGTGATTTCGTCAGGAATAATGTAATGCTCGAAATCAATGAAGGTGGCGGCGATTAAACCCGCGAGGAAAATGCAATAGACGATGGCGATGGATGCCATGTAAGGGCCGAAGCCGATCCAGCAAGCCAGAAACGTGATGCCCGTCAGCAGTTCAACAAGAAAATATCGGATGGAAATCGGCGCCCCGCAATTCGCGCATTTACCGCCAAGGTAGAGCCAGGTGACCAGCGGGATATTCAAATACCAGGGAATGGAATATTTGCAGTGCGGACAATGCGAAGGCGGCGAGACGATGCTTTCCTCCAGCGGCAGCCGATGAATGACGACGTTAAGGAAACTTCCCACCACGCAACCAAAGATAAAAAATACCGCGGACCAAAAATGGAACGGCATGCCCCAGTTGGCGGAATTAAAAATGACGTCAAGCCGCATAGATATTTTTTTCCAAAGCTTTGCGCATGATCTCCACGGGCGCTTTTTTTCCGGTCCACAATTCCAGGGCCTTCGCGCCCTGGTACAATAACATGCCCAGGCCGTTCGCGGTTTTGCAACCGGCCTTTTTTGCCGCCCGCAACAATTCCGTTTGTGCTGGACGATAAATCATATCGTAAACTGCTCTCACTCGCGTCAGCGGAAAAATCTGCTCATCAAATGGCGAACCATCACCTGGTTTCAGCCCGCGAGACGTCGCGTTTAACAGCAGGTCAAGTGCCATTTCATCGGGATTGGGATAGCCGAGTATGACTTTTACCTCGGGAAATTGTTGTTGGACCAACTCCGCCATAAGACTGCCCTTTGCCCAAGTACGATTGAAAATATACAATTCCTTCACGCCTTCGGAAGCCAGTTTAAGCGCGGCGGTGCGACCGGCTCCGCCTGCGCCCAAAAGCATCACGCGTTTGCCTTTTAATTTTACGCCGAGGTCTTCGCGCAAAGAACGGCCGATGGCATCGGCGTCGGTATTAAAACCGTGGGAACGAATCTTACTCGGAACGCTGTCTTTGAAAAAGCGCAACGGCAGCCATTTTCCCTGGAGATCCAACCCTTCAAAAACAATCGTATTAACGGCGCCCCATTTTTCGGCGGATTCGTCGCGGACATCCACCAGTTTCATCGCGAGTAATTTGTGCGGGACGGTGAGGTTGAGGCCGATGTAATGCGAAGCCTTGAGCCCGGCGATGACGACCGGCAATTCTTCGGGAAAAACTTCGTGCGCAAGATAACGCCAATTTAAACCAAGCGCGTTTATCCCGGCGTTTTGCATCGCGGGCGAGGCGGAGTGTCGAATCGGATGGCCCAACACCGCGCAATAGCGCGTCGCGGCGTTCAGAGGCTGTTCAGTGGCTTTCGGCACGCGTTGGTTATAAGCGGCACGGGAAAAAGTTCAAAGTCGAATCTCCGTCGGCGATTGAAGATCTCCACAACTCACATGCCGGAAGCTTGCATAGCCACGAGCAGACGGCCCAATAAAAGATTGGGCGCGCAGCCGAGCGCAACGACTCCGATGGCGAGCAGCACTAAAATTACCTGGGTGGAAATGGGCACGAGTATTTTGGGGGCATCGTTCGGAGCGGGCACAACGTAAATCTGTTTGAGAATTTGCAGATAGTAATATAGCGAGACGGCACTCATGGCGATGGCCAGAATCACCAGCCACAATAAACCGAGCCCGGACGTTCCCCCGATGGCCGCAGCGAACAGATAAAATTTCCCAAAGAACCCGGCGAGCGGTGGAATGCCAGCCAGCGAGAGCATGAAGATCATCATGCAAAAGGAAACGAGCGGCGCACGGCGTCCCAAGCCGGCAAAGCTGGTGATTTGCGCTTCGCTCCCCTGCTCCGCGACGGAGACAACCGCGAAGGCACCGACGACGGTCAGGCCGTAAGTGATCATGTAAAAAATCAACGAACTCATCCCTTGCGAATCATTCGCGAGCAATCCGGTTAGCGCATAACCGGCCTGGGCGATGGCGGAATATGCGAGCAGGCGTTTGACATTTTTTTGCACGATGGCGGCGAGGTTGCCGAGAATCATCGAGAGCGCGGCGAGGATGGCGAGCGCAGGCAGCCAGCCGGAGGCGTATTGATGCCATGCACCGCTGCCGCCCGCGTGCGCGAAGGCGAGCATCATCACTTTGGCAAAGATAAAAAAGCTGGCAAGCTTGGAACCAGAGGCGATCAGCGCCGCGCTGGGCGTGGGCGCTCCTTCATAGGCATCGGGCGCCCAAAGGTGGAATGGCACGGCGGCGATTTTGAAACCGAAACCGATCACAGTCATCACAATGGCGATGATGAGCAAAGGGTCAAGAGGATGGCCGTTGGCGGGTGCGAGCGCCGCGGCGATTTGCGCAAGGTTGGTCGAACCGGAGAGTCCGTAAACGAGGCTTAGCCCGAACAGCGTGAACGCAGCGGACATTCCGCCGAACAGGAAATATTTTAACGCGGCTTCGGATGATTTGACATTTTGTTTGTTGAAGGCGGTGAGGATGTAAAGCGAAAGACTGGTCAATTCGAGCGAGATGAAAATCATCAGCAGGTCGGTTGAGCTTACGAGGAGCATCATGCCGACGGTGGCGAACAGAATGAGGCCGAGATATTCGCCGACGTGCTCGGTGAATTTTGCGCCGAGCGAAAGGATGATGGAGCAGATGGTTAAAGTGAGCAGCGCAGTCTTGACCAGCCGCGTGATGAGGTCGTCCATGAACATCAGTCCGACGAGGCTTTGCGGCGTAGAGGCGGAAACTCGCGGGGCTTCGAGGACGGACAGCCACAAGGCGGCGATCACGCAACCGATGATGGCGAAACCGGCGCAGACCCAGAAGCGGTTTCGCATCGGTTCTTCACGCATGACGATGAGATCCACCGCGATCACGACGAGTGCCGTAATGGCGACGATGGTTTCCGGTGCGACCCGGCCAAGCAGTTCGAGATAGCTCACCAGCCACCCACCTTTCTCAGGCCGTCGAAAAGCGGTGTGTTGAAGCCATCAGCGATGAGCTTCAGCAGCAGATTCGGGAAGAGGCCGATGATGACGGTGGTTGCGAGAAGAATCACCGCCCCAACGCGTTCAGGCATGGTGATGGGAGGTAATTCCTGCGCCATGATTTCAAATTCTTCAACCGGCTCGCCGAAAAATGCATTGTGCATCGCGCGCAAAGTGTAGGCGACGCCGATCAGGATGCCCAAACCGGCGAGCGCGGCGAACGTGGGAAAGGCGTCCCACGCGCCAATGAGCACTTGCAGTTCGGCGGCGAAACCGCTGAAGCCCGGTAAGCCCATGGAGGCAAATCCGGCAATGGCAAAAACACCCGCCGCGAAGGGCAGTGATTTACCGAGGTTCATGCCCTCAAGCATCGTAAGGTCGCGCGTGTGGGTGCGATCGTAAACCATTCGCCCGACGACGGCGAAGAGCAACCCGGCGATGATGCCGTGCGAAAACATTTGCAGCACCGCGCCGTTCAATCCGATGGCGTTGATCGTCATCAAGCCGAGCAGCACGAAACCCATGTGGCTGACGCTGGAATAGCCGATGACGAATTTGAAATCCTTTTGCACCAGCGCAACCATCGCACCGTAAACGATTCCGATCACGGCAAGCAATCCGATGGTATCGTGCCAGTAAAGCAGTCCGGCGGGAAACAAAGTCATGGCCACGCGCAACGCGCCGTACGCGCCGAGTTTCATCACCACACCGGCGAGCAGCATTGAAGCGGCAGTCGGCGCCGCCACATGGCCGGTCGGCGCCCAGGTATGGAACGGCCACAAGCCGGCGAGAATGGCGAAGCCGATGAACACAAGCGGAAATGCCCAGTGCTGGAAAGTTTCAGGAAATGGGAACGCCGCGAGTTCCATGAGGTTCATGGTTTTCGCGCCGGCAACCACGTAAGCGGCGATGATGCCGATCAAGACCATCGCACTGCCGACGAACGAATAGAGAGCGAGTTTCATCGCACCGTATTCGCGTTTGGTGGAACCCCAAATGGCGACAAGAAAATATTTTGGAATGATGGCGAGTTCGTAAAACACGAAGAGCAAAAATAAATCGAAGCTGAGGAACACACCGTACACCCCGCCGATCAAGGCGAGATAGAAGGCGAAGAATTCCTTGGCGCGCGTCTCGATATTCCAGGAAAACAAAACGCCCACGACCGCCGCGATGCCGGTAAGCAAAACAAGCGTGAGACTGATGCCGTCCGCGCCGAGATAGTAAGTGATGCCGAGACTGGGAATCCACGGGACTTGCGCGACGGTTTGCATTCCCCCGCCGTGCGCCTTGATTCCAAGAACTCCGAGCAGGAGGCCAAGCAACGCTGCCAACAGCGCCACACCGCAGGCGAGTTGCGGACGGTTCGGCGGCAGCAGCATCAACGCCACGACTCCGATGAACGAGATATAGACAGTCCAGGCCAGCATCGTTAATTATTTTTTTGCGCGCGTTTCAAAACCGGAGTTGCTCAACAATTCGCAAGACGGCCGCATTGATTTTACCGATCAAAAATTGCGGGTAGAGACCGATCAAAAACATCAGGGCGGTCGCGGGCAGAACGATGAAGCGCTCGCGCCAGTTTAAGTCGGGCAGCGCGCTCCACTTGGGGTTGAGCGGGCCGTTGAAGACACGCTGAATAACGGTCAATAGAAAAATGGCGGTAACCAGCAGGCCGATGACTGAGAGCGCGGTCGCCCAGGTGACGAGCGCAAAGGCGCCTTTGAAGATGAGAAATTCGCCGATGAAGCCATTGAGGCCGGGCAAACCAAGCGATGCAAAAATCGAGATGCCCATCAATCCGCAGAAGATGGGCGCGACTTTTCGGAGGCCGCCAAAATCATTCAGACCGCGCAAGCCACCGCTGCGTTTTTCCAGAAAGCCGATGAAGCAAAAAAGCACGGACGCGGTGAGACCGTGGTTGAACATTTGCAGGATCACGCCGTTGAGAGCGGCGGATTGTTCGGTGCGCCAGGGTTCATCGCCGCCGGTGAATTTGGCGGCGGCGAAAATTCCGAGCAGGCAATAGCCAAGATGGTTTATGGAGGAATAAGCAAAAATGCGCTTGAGATCGCGTTGCGCAAAAGCGGCACAGGCGGAAAGAATGATGGTTGCGACGGCGAGCCACAAAAGCGGCGTCAGCATGTGGCGCATCTGGTCGGGAAAGATGGGGAGCAGAATTCGCAGAAAACCATAAACGCCCATCTTGGACATGACGCCGGTGAGCAGCATGGTCGTGCCGGTCGACGCTTCGGTGTAGGTCAACGGCAACCAGGTATGAAATGGAATCAGCGGGACCTTCACCGCGAATCCCAGGAATACTCCGGCGAAAATGACAAGCGGAAGCTGGTAGCGATTGAATATTTGCCAGCCTTGCAATTTTACGTTTAGCAAGGCGGCAAGTTGGCCGGACTGGCCGAGGTCGGTGAGTTCGGGAAAGTCAAAAGAGTGCGTTGCCCAAAAAATGGCGAGGAAGGACAGGAGCATCGTGACGCTGCCGACCATCGTATAAATGAAAAATCGAGTCGCGGCGGCAGCGCGATTTGGGCCGCCCCAAAATTTGATGAGGAAAAACGCGGGGATAAGGCTCAGCTCCCAAAAAATAAACCAATGGAGAAAATTGAGCGCGGTAAAAGTGCCGATGAGTCCAGTTTGGAGCAGCAGCATCAATGAATAATATCGGGGAACATTTTCGTCGGTGTGCCAGGTGGCAAAAATTGCGATGGGTGTGATCAGCGCAGCGAGGGCAACCATCAGCAAACTGATGCCATCCAGGCCGAGATAATATTGCGCGCCGAGCGATTCGATCCACGCATGTTTTTCGACGAAGTGATATTGGCCATCAGAGGCATCAAAATTTAACCACAACAAAATCACCCAAAGCAGCGTCAGAATATTGAATCCCAGGGCCACCTTGCGGGCGAAGCGCTGGTTTTCCGGAGGCAGCAACCAAAGCATCAGCGCGCCGGCGAGCGGCGTGAAGGTGAGGATGCTGAGGATGGGAAGTTGGTTCATGATGCGATCAGCCCCAGAGCAGCAAAATTCCGAGCACGGCGAGCGCGATGCCGATCACGCGCAGATACGATTGCATCTGGCCATTTTCCAGGCGGGACAGCCATTTGCCGCCGCCGGTCACGCCGGAGCAGCCTTGGTCGAAGCCAAGGTTGACGACGTATTCATCGAAAAAGCGCGAGACCCACGAAAGGCCAATGACGACATAACTCACGGCATAAACCGCGCCCTGCCAAACCCAATAATCGAGCCAGTCGCAGAAGTCACACCACCACGCGTTGAAACGGATGATGGTGAACTCGTAAAATTCGTCCACATAGAATTTATTTTGCAGCAGGCAAAAAATATCGGGGTGGAACTTTTGGAGAATGTCGGATGCATCGGGATTTTCGATTCGCTTTTCGCCGTAAAGCCACCAACCGAGACCGATGCCGATGGCCACGATGCAGGTCGAAAGAACAAGTGTGCCGATGCTGAAAGCGGCGGATTCACCGCCAATATATTTCTGGAACCATGGCCACGCAGGAGTGCCAATGAAACCGAGCAGGACGGCAAAGACCGCGAGAATGGCGAGTGGCGCGGTCATCACCGCGGGACTCTCATGGGGATCGTGATGCTCGTGGGCGTGATCTGAAGTGGTGGTTTGGTTGCCGCGATAATTTCCGAAGAAGACGTAGCACATCTGGCGCGTCATATAGAACGCGGTGAGAACGGCAGCGATAGCGGCGAAATAAAATGGGATGGGTGAGTGCGGCCATTTCTGCGCGGCGTGGAGGATTTCATCTTTGCTCCAGAAACCGGAAAAGAAAATCGGAACGCCGGACAAGGCCATCATTCCGATGGCGTAAGTGGCGAAAGTAACCGGCATGAATTTTTTTATGCCGCCCATTTTGCGGATGTCCTGTTCGCCGTCGCAACCGTGGATAACCGAGCCCGCGCCGAGGAACAGGAGCGCCTTGAAAAACGCGTGGGTGATGAGATGAAACATCCCGACGGCGACGCCACCGACGCCAAGGCCGAGCATCATAAAACCGAGTTGGGAAACGGTTGAATAGGCAAGGATGCGTTTGATGTCGGTTTGCGCGACAGCGATGCACGCGGCGAAAATCGCAGTGAAGGCACCAATCCACGCGACTACCGAGAGCGCGGCATTGGAGCCCGCAACTCCGACGCTGTTGGGATCAAGGATCGGATAGACACGCGCAATCAGAAACACGCCCGCGGCGACCATCGTGGCGGCGTGGATCAAAGCGCTGACCGGCGTGGGGCCTTCCATAGCGTCGGGCAGCCAAACATGCAGCGGGAATTGGCCGGATTTGCCGACCGCGCCGGCAAAGATGAGCAACCCGATTGCGGTGGTGACCGCGATGCCGCCGACGGTGGTGCGACCGACAAGGTCGGAAAGCATTCCTTTTTCGAGGCAGCCGTGGCCATTGTCGTAGAACAAAAGCGTTTGCGCCTGTGCGTATAGAAAAAGAATGCCGAGAAAGAAAATAACATCGCCGATGCGGGTGGTGATGAAGGCTTTTTTGGCGGCGTCCGCGGCGCTGGGTTTGTGATACCAAAAACCGATGAGCAAATAGGACGCGAGGCCGACCAGTTCCCAACACATGAAGAGCATGAGCAAATTATTTGCGATGATGAGGCCGAGCATCGCGGCGGCGAAGAGCGAGAGGAAACAAAAGAAGCGGGTGTAATTTTCGTCGTTGGCCATGTAGCCGCTGCTATAAATAAAAATGAGCAAGGAGATGAACGTGACCATCACCAGCATGATGGCGGTCAGTGGATCGAAGACCCACCCCAACTGAAGAGTGGAATCGCCGATTTGAAACCAGTTGAAATTATGGACTTCAACATAAGGGCCACCGACTCTTGCTTTTGGCAATGAAATCAACCATGCAGGAAAAATCGAAAGCACAAATGAAATAGCCATCGCACCGATCGTGAGCGTCGAGGCGAATTTTTTATGCGCGCGCGGGGTGACGGATAGCACGGCGGCGGCAAAAAGCGGCAGCGCGGGAATCAGCCAGAGATGTTGGGTAGTCCAGTTCATCTTGGCGCGTCAGCCTTTGAGCGAGTCCATTTTGTCGAGGTTGATGTTTTTATAATGGCGATAAATGGTGATGATGAGAGCGAGACCGACGGCGGCTTCAGCGGCGGCAACCGCGATGGAAAAAATCACGAACATGAGTCCCATGAGGGCGTCGGGATTTTGGTTGTAACGCCAGAAAGCGATGAAGTTAAGGTTCGCGGCGTTAAGCATGAGTTCGATGCCGACGAGAACGAGGATGCCGTTGCGCCGCGTAAGCGCGCCCGCGAGACCGATGCTGAAGAGCAGCGCGGACAGCAACAGATAATAATAGAGCGGTATCATGTTCAGTGCGCGGCGGGTTTGGCTGGTGAAACGGGCGTGGCGGTTTTGGCCGGTTCTTTCAAGGCGATGATCACGGCTCCGATGGCGGCGGCGGTGAGCAATAGGCCGATGACTTCAAGCGGGAGAACGTAGCGGGTCATTAGTTGATTACCGATTTCGCGAACGGTGGGGTCGGTTTTTGCGGGCGGCAACTTATCGGCGATGGAACTGTGCAACACGGACCAGGTAAGGATGCCGAAAACCATTACCGCGATGGCCACACCGATTCCCCATTTGCGCGAAACGATTGGCTCGGGATTATGTTCACTGCTGCGCGTCAAGAGAATGGCGAAGACGATGAGAATGGCGACGGCACCGATGTAAACGAGGATTTGCGCCCAGCCGACAAACGGTGCGCCGAGTTGAAGATAGAGCGCGGCGAGGCCGGCAAAGGTCACCGCGAGCGAGAGCGCGCAGTGGACGAGATTGCGCAACGACATGGCGGCGACGGCGCTCACGAGCGTCAGTGCGGCGATGATGGCGAAAGCAATTTGCATCGGTCAATCGGCGAAACGATAAATGCGTTTGGTGGATTTTTGTTCGCCGGTGAGCGCACGGCCAAGAATCGCGTACGGCGCGGCGATCATTGCGCCGCAAATAAGCCAGCGCAAGGGGAGTGCGGTGGTGAAACTCCATTCGGCGGTGTAATGCCAGACAGCGGCGGCGATGAGATTCAACAGCGCCATTGGCAGCATGAATTTCCAGGCGAAGTTGAGGAGTTGATCCACGCGCAATCGCGGAAGCGTGCCGCGAATCCAGATGAACAGCAGCACGAGCCCAACGAGTTTGCCGAGGAACCAAAAATATCCGGGAACCCAATCGAGGAGCGGTGTGGGTGATTGCCAACCACCGAGAAACAACGTGGCGGCGAGACCACACATGGCGAACATGCCAAGATATTCAGCGAGAAAGAAGAGCGCGTATTTGAAGCCGGAGTATTCGGTGAGATGACCGGCGATGAGTTCGGATTCGGCTTCGGGAATATCAAAGGGCGAGCGGTTGGATTCGGCGAGCGCGGCGATGAGAAAAATAATCAACCCCGCCAAGCCCCACGGCCGGAACACATGCCAGCGCGGAATGAAACCGTACGCATAACCACCCTGCCCTTCCACGATGGCAACTAGCGAGAGCGAGCCGGTGATCATGATCACGGACACGGTCGAAATGATGAGCGGAATTTCGTAGCTGATCATTTGGGCGATGGCGCGCATTGCGCCAAGGAGGGAATATTTATTGCGGCTCGACCAGCCGGCCATGAAAATCGAAAGTTCGGTGGACGCGCCGACGGCGAAGAAAAAAAGCATTCCTGAATCGAGGTCGAGCGGGACGAGGTGGCGTCCGTAGGGAAGAACGGCATAAGCGAGCAGCGTGGGAATGAGCAACACGACCGGCGCAAGAAAGTGGACGACTTTGTCGGCGCTGCGGGGAACGATGTCTTCTTTCGTGAGCATCTTGAAGCCGTCGGCGATAGGCTGAAACCAGCCCCATGGACCGACGCGGTTTGGGCCGTAACGGTTTTGAATTCGACCGAGGCCTTTGCGCTCGATCCAAGTCGTCGCGGCGAACAGTCCGGGGAAAATCATGAGGATAGGACTGATGCTCAGGATGGCGTTCGCGAACGGGCGCGCGCACTCGGGCAACGCGGCGAGAAAATCCGCCTTGGGATCCGGCTGATCGGCGACCGCCTTCAAAATCATGACGATAAATCCGAAGAGGAGGTTGCCGATCATGATTGATGAATTTTATGCGAGCGTGAAATCATTTTGCGGGCGGCGCGGTTGAGGCTGGCGTAGCTTTCGCGGCAACGGCGGCTTTGGCTTTTGCTTCGGCGTCGGCCTTTGCCTTGGCTTCGGCTTTAGCTTTTTCGGCGGCGAGACGCTCGTCCACTTCGGTGGCTTCGCTGGGATGAATCTGCCGGTAATATTCGTTGGACTTGGCGAGATGATGTTTGTCGAGGAGCAAGGCATCGAAGCGGTCGGTGTTGCTCAGTTCCACGTTGATATCCATTTTGATGGCTTCAAACGGGCAAACCTCGACACAAATCTGACAGCTCATGCAAACGGAAATATCTATGTCAAACGTCTTCGGCTGAACTTGCAGCTTGCCGATGTAGTCGGGCTTCTTGACGGTGTCTTTAATTATGTAGATGCACTTGGGCGGACATTCCTTTTCACAAATCTGGCAGGCGACGCAGCGCAGGCCTTTCATCGGATCAAGGCCATCGAAAACGAGGAAGGGAAAATTCCGCGCGTTTTCTTTCGGCGGAATTTTCTGCTCGGGATATTCAACAGTGGTGAGACGCTCGGGATCGTGGTAGCTGCCCACGAAATTCCGCGCGGTCTCCGCCATGCCTTTGATGATGCCTTCACCTAGCATATTTATCTATCCACTTCTCCCAACACGATGTCCACGCTGCCGAGAATGATGACGACATCGCCGACGGTCAATCCCAGGCACATGTCTTCGAGAATGGTGAGGTTGATGAGGCTCGGCGGGCGCACGCGATAACGGTAAGGATTTGGCGAGCCGTCGCTGACGAGATAAAATCCGAGTTCGCCTTTCGGACCTTCGATGCGTCCATAGGCTTCGCCCGTCTTTGGGCGAAAGCCGCGAAGCTTCGCCTTGGGATCAACGATGGGGCCGGCAGGAATTTCGCGCAGGGCTTTTTGCAAAATTTTCAGCGACTCGCGCATTTCCAAAACGCGGATCATGTAACGGTCATAGACATCGCCGTGATCGCCGAGGGGAATGCGAAAATCGAAACGCTCGTAGATGCCATACTTGTCCACTTTGCGGATGTCGTAATTGACGCCGCTGGCGCGGAGCATCGGGCCGGTGATGCCGGCGTTGATGGCGAGATCGGGAGGAAGAATTCCAACACCTTGCGAGCGCGCGATGATGATTTCGTTGCCGGTGAGGAGCGCTTCAAATTCGTCGAGGAAGCGGGGGAAATTATCCACGATGCGCTGGGCTTGTTCGAGCCAGCCGGGCGGCAAGTCCACGCGGCAGCCGCCGAAGCGCATATAATTACACATCATGCGCGAGCCGCTGAGCGACTCGAAGAGGTCGAGAATATTTTCGCGCTCGCGAAACGCATACATAAGCGGCGTGCCGAGCGCGCCCATGTCCTGCATAAGAAAACCAATGAGGCAGGTGTGATTGACGAGACGCGTGAGTTCAGCGGTGAGGATGCGGATATACTCGGCGCGTTCGGGGACTTGCAAGCCAGCGAGTTTTTCGACGCTTAAGGCGTAGGCCCAGTTGTTCGTCATCGAACAAAAATAATCGAGCCGGTCGGTGTAAGGCATCGAGGCGAGATAGGTGGTGTTCTCGGCGATTTTTTCGTGGTTGCGATGGAGGTAACCGAAGACGGGCTTGAGCTTGACGATTTTTTCGCCGTCGAGCACGACGTCCATGCGAAAGACGCCGTGGGTCGAGGGATGATGCGGGCCCATTGCGACCTCGAGCAATTCGCCGTCGGATTCCCCTGCCCCGCTGGGTTTGGGAAGGATTTCGAATTTGGTTTCTGGAGAATTGGCGGCGATCACAGTATCGTCAATTTGTTTTTCCGAAGTCATCCGAATCAATCTGCGGAATTCCGCGAGACGCATGCCAAAAGCAAATGATTTCCACCAGTCCTGTGGTCACGCGATAAACGATACGATAACTTCGAAAAATAATTTCACGAAACGGCTCGCCTACTTCAGGGACGACCCTGCCACGTTCGGGAAATGATGATAAACTTAGAGCCTTATTAACCAAAGCAGTCCCAAAGCGAATGGCTATCTCCGCATCCGATTGGACAGATATGTGGCGAACCAACATCTCCAAATCGCGCATCGCTCTTGGCGCAAAAACTACTTTGTAAGTTTCGTCCATGTCGGCATGCGTTTAAGAATCTCTTCGGCGGTCAAATGTTCCCCGCGATCAAGTTCTGAAACCCCCTCACGAATACCCGCGACAAATTCGAGTTCCTGCGCGATATCAATCAACGACGCCTCATCCGGCAATTTTCGTATGACTTCAATGGCAATTTCCTTACTGCTCATAGTGTGATGATAGTTGAAGGTTCTGATAGTGACAATCCAATGAAAAATCGGTGGTCATGATTTAATTCCAGCCGAGTTGTGGTTTTTTGCCCGCTCCAAAACTTCGTCGTGCGGCGTGGGTTCGTATTCGTAATCGTCCGGCTCGACATAATCTTTGCGCATCGGGAAATCCTTATAACCGTCCCACATCAAAATACGGCGAAGGTCGGGATGGCCGTCGAAGACGATGCCGTACAGGTCAAAAATTTCGCGTTCCTGAAATTCGGCGGCGCGCCAAATGGGCGTGAGCGAGGGAAGATTTATTTTATCAATGCGATTGCCAGTGCGCAAACGGATGATGACGGGGCCGTGCTTGAGCGTCATCGAGTAAAGATGATAAACGGCTTCGAGATAGGCGGGACGAGTTTTCTCCATGGTCTCCTCGACTTCTTTTTCCACGCCGTCCACGATTTTTTTGACTTTGATTTTTTCTTTGATGATGAGTTCGGGCCAGTCTATGCCGGTGACGTTGGAGGCGTAGTCGAGGCGAAGTTCGGGATCGTCGCGGAGAAAGGTGGCGATGGCGAAGGCGTGATCATTATCCACGAGCAAGGAAAGCTGCGCGCTGGGGCTGTCGTTGGGAATCATTTCCAAACGGCAACCGGGAACGGCGGCTTCGATGCGGGATTTGATTTGGTCGAGTGGGAGCATCGGGAAAAATTATTTATCGCGCGCCAGTTTGGGCGGCTGCCAGACCGAGGGGTTGCTGGTGGGCACGAGGTCGTGTTCGCCGAATTGCGGGACGGGAAATTCACTGGGGGCGTTGGGATCAGTAAAGCGCGGGCTGCCCGGGCCTTCGAGCGTTTGTTCGTCAATTTTTTTCTGCAAAGTCATGAACGCGTGGATGAGCGCCTCGGGGCGCGGCGGGCATCCAGGGATGTGGACATCCACGGGAATATAACGGTCAATGCCCTTGAGGACGTTGTAGCCTTGCTTGAATGGGCCGCCGGAAATCGCGCACGCGCCCATCGCTATGACGTATTTGGGCTCGGGCATTTGGTTGTAGAGGCGGACGACTTGCGGAGTCATTTTTTTAGTCACGGTGCCCGCAACGATCATGAGGTCGGCCTGACGTGGCGATGGGCGGAAGACTTCCGCGCCGAATCGGGCGAGGTCATATCGCGCCATGGTGGTGGCGATCATTTCGATGGCGCAACAGGCGAGGCCGAATTGCATCGGCCAAACGGAATTTTTGCGGCCCCAGTTGTAAAGCTCGGAAAGCTTCGTGGTGAAGATGCCTTGTTTGCTGAGTTCGCTGCGCAAGCCTTCGTCCATGATCATGCCCACGTTAGCACTCCTTTGCGCCAGGCCCACACAAGGCCTTCGACCAGAAGCAGCAGAAAAACAATCATGGCGAGAAATGCGCCGACGGGCAGGCCAGTGAAGGCGACGGCAAATGGCAGCAGAAAAATAGTTTCGACGTCGAAGATGAGGAAGATAATGGCGTAAAGATAATATTCAGAACGGAATTGTAGCCAGGCATCGCCGCGCGATTCGAGGCCGCATTCGTAAACGGCGTTTTTATCGGGGCCGGGTTTTTTGGGGGAAAAGCGCTTTGCCCACAGATATGCAAGGAGCAGCGGCATCAAAGAGAAAATCGCCGCCGCAACGATGAACACCGTGAGTAAAAGGTACGGATTATTTTCGGTGGCCATAAAGTCCGAACACTGTCTTTCTTACATTTGTCACAATCTACGTTAGCGATAGCGAAAGGCGGAGTCAAGGGACGGCGAGATTTGCGACCCGGGTTCGGCGCTAATCGAGTGCGGCCACAAGCATCTATTTGGCGCGACGGAGGCCGATGGATTCGGCGATGTCGCTAAATTCTTCGGGGCTGACTTCGCCGAGTTTTTTGCCTTTGGCGCCAAGCTTTTCGTTAATCTTGATAACTTTTTCGGTCATCACTTCGTGCGTTTCTTCGCTGCCGCCGACGAGCGCGAAGTTGGGGCCGGTGGTGACGCGTTTGTGGCCGTCGGAATCGAGACCGATGCCGAGGAGGATGTTTTTTGATTTTTGCGGGCGTTTGCGCGGCGCTTTAGCCATGCCGCAAACTAATGGCAATGTCGCTGAAGTGCAATCTCTCAGTGTAGATGATCAAGCGCGCTGGCAAATGTCTCCTTGACGCAGAGTCGCAAAAGCGCAGAGGCACAGAGGAGGACAAAATATTTAGGCCAACGGGGCGAAGAGGAGGTCGAGGTCGGCGGGGGTGAGTTTGACGGGGTCGCGGGATTGGTCGTCGAGGAGGCTGGCGACGAGTTCGCGCTTGCGGGATTGCAGTTGCAGGATTTTCTCTTCAACGGTTCCGACGGTCATCAGTTTATACACAAACACTTTTTTGTCCTGGCCGATGCGGTGCGCGCGGTCGGTGGCTTGATTTTCGACGGCGGGATTCCACCACGGATCGTAGTGGATGACGGTGTCGGCAGCGGTAAGGTTGAGACCAGTGCCACCGGCTTTCAGGCTGATGAGGAACAACGGAACTTCGCCGTTTTGGAATTTCGCGATGGGCGTGGCGCGATCGGTGGTCTGGCCGGTGAGCAGGACGTAGGGAATCTTGGCTTTCGTGATTTCCGTTTCGATCAAGGCCAGCATGGAAGTGAATTGCGAGAAAAGCAAAACGCGGCGGCCTTCGGAAATCATTTCGGGCAACAGGTCCATGAGCAGTTGCAGCTTGGCTGACTCGGTGATTTTTTGGGCGGCGTCTATTTTGAGCAGGCGAGGGTCACAGCAGACCTGACGGAGTTTGAGCAACGCGTCGAGGATGATGATGTGCGAGCGCGACAAGCCTTTGCTGGAAACTTCTTCACGCACGCGCGAGTGCATGGCGAGGCGAATGGTCTCGTAGAGGTCGCGTTGCGGGCCACTGAGTTCGACGTTTTGGACGATCTCGGTTTTGGGCGGAAGTTCTTTGACGACATCGTCCTTGCGGCGGCGCAAAATAAAGGGGGCGACGCGTTTGGCAAGGAGTTGGCGTCGCTCGGGGCTGCCGCCTTTTTCAATGGGGCCGCGAAAGTTTTTGCGGAAGCGCGCTTCATCGCCGAGAAAACCGGGAAGCAAAAAATTGAAAAGCGACCACAATTCGCCGAGATGATTTTCCATCGGCGTGCCGGTGAGGCAAACGCGATGGGCAGCCTGCAACTGGCAAACGATTTGCGCGAATTGCGTTTTGGGATTCTTGATGAACTGCGCTTCGTCGAGAATGACGTAGTGAAATTTTTGTTCGAGGAGCACGGCCTGGTCGCGCGGCAACAGCGGATAAGATGTGACGATCAAATCATACGCCGGAAGGTTCTCGAAATGCTGCTTGCGATCAGAACCGTGGAGGATAAGCAATTTGAGATCAGGCGCAAATCGCTCGACTTCCTGCCGCCAATTCGTCATCAGGCTCGTGGGTGCGACAACAAGACTTGGATGATGAACATGCCCGGCTTCGCGCTCGTGAAGAATGTGCGCAATGGCCTGCACGGTTTTGCCGAGGCCCATATCGTCCGCGAGAATTCCGGCGAGGCCATACTCGCGAAGGAATTGAAGCCAATTTAAGCCGTCTTGTTGATACGGCCGCAATGTCGCATGCAGGCGCGGTGAAGGCTTGATGGGTTTGATGCCGGTGAAATCGCGCAGACGGACACTGAGTTCGCGGAGTTCGTTGCTGCCGAGCCAGCGCCAGCCGTTGGCGTGGGAAAGTTCAGCGGCGCGAAGTTTGGAGAGACGTAGGCGGCCACGGCTATCGAGCGATTTGGCATCGAACAATTCGAGGAGCACGCCGAGCATTTCCTTTAAGCGGCGAACTGGAAATGGCAGAAGGCGTCCGTCAGCAAGGCGGATGGGGATGAACGCATCTTCTTTTTGCGTGGCAAGCGTTTCTTCAGAAATCAGGCGCGGGTTTATCTGAATCTGCGACAGAAGAATGGGCAGCAGATTTACTTTCTGGCCGTCGAGTTGCACGCCCATCTCGACGCCGAACCAATCAATGCCGCTGCCGCCTTCGGCGTCGGTGTACCATTCCTCCGGCTCGGCGATGCGGAAACGGAAATTGGGATCGAGATCAATCTGCCAGCCTTGGGCGCGGAGTTTCGGAAGCTCGGTTTGGCAAAAGTTGAACCAGCTGTTCGAGTCGGGGAACGTGAGAGCATCAATATTTTTGTTGAGTTGATAATTGCCAAAGTGCTGGTAGGCCTCGACGAATCCGAGCTTGCGAATTTGCACGGATGCCAGCGATTCGATTTTTGGCTGGCGCTGGATGCGGCGCAATTTTCCTTCGCTGAGTTGCTCAATGAGCGTGATCGGAGAATTGAATGCGACGCGGTGGCCCGCATAATCGAATTCAAGCCGGGCGAGATTCAGGTCGAGTGTGTCGGGCTCGCGCGCGTTGCGATAAGCAAAACGATTTTGGACGATGGTTTGCGAATAGAGCCGCAGGCAAGGCGTGGGCTTGAGATTCGCGACGGTTTCGACTTCGATACGTCGCGGCGCGGGAACCTGGAGTTCGGGATAACGCCGGGCGAGTTCTTCGCCGATGATTTCAGCGTCGTCGGGCTTGAGCGTGGGTGCGTTGATCCAGGCGTGAGCAACGGCGGAAGGCAAGCCGGTATCGAGCGGGCCGCAAGTGGCGGTGGATTCGTCGAGGTACCACGGCGGAACCAGCGGCAAAATCTGGCCGGCTGGCGGCGTGACGGCGAAGCCCGGCGATTGCATGCCGCGATTGTCGGCGTGCCATTCCAGTTTGGCGTGGCGCGGGGGCCCCAGCGAAAGCGCGGGATGTTTTTTGCCAGTGCCGCGCCAGTGAGCACGCCCGGTGCGGATAATTTCCTGAAGCAGTTTTACCCCTTCGTCACCCGTAAGAAAATTGGGGCCGTAAAAAGTTTCACGCGGCTGGCTTAACTTCAACCGGCGCAAAATGGAAATGTCCACCGGCCGCGCGCAAGGCTCGTTTTGTGGATTACCAATGATATATTCAATGACACAGGAACGGCCTGAACCGTAATTACCATTCGGCAAGCGTTGGAGAACTTGCAGATTTACACCAAGTTGAGCCCGCGGAGGAATTGTCCCTGCTCCGGTCCCACCCTCAAAATTCAAAATGTAAACAAGCCGCTCGGGCGGATCCTGAGATTCAACTTCGGCAACAGCAGGCACCACGGGTGCGGCGGCCTGATGCAACTGCGCCAGCCAATTTTCCAGTTGATGGGGAATCGTGGGTTTTTGCGGGAGTTTTTTAGCGGCGGGCGGCTTGGAAGGCTTAATGTTGTTTAATGCCTGAAAAATGGCGGCAGCGACGTGTTTGCAATTAAATTCCATCGGGCAAGTGCATGAGCCTCCCGAAAATGACAAGTCGTCATAGTGCTGCTCCCAAAATATTTCGACCAGGTATGGATCTTCGCGCGAGCCTTGCACAACAGCGGTGACGCCGTCCATGCTGATTTCGCAGGTGAGCACCAGACCCTCGCGTTGCAAAGACTGGCCGCGCTCCAGAGTCACGTCGGTAAAATGGTCTTTCCACCCCGCGAGGATGGTTTTGATGGCACTATATTCCATACTACGCGCGCGCGCGGAGCCGAATTTATTTTTCGCGAGGATCGAAATGCGAGACACTGGCCAGTTGGGTCCAAAGTTTGCGCTCTTCGTCGGTGAGTTGCGAAGGGACTTCGATGCGGGCGACGACGATCAAGTCGCCAGCGGGACCGGAGCGTTCGGGCAAACCGCGTCCGCGCACGCGAAGTTTTTGACCGGCTTGGGTTCCAGCGGGAATCTTTATATTTACATCGCCGTTCATGGTGGGCACGGAAAGATTCGTTCCAAGGACGGCTTCCCACGGCGCGAGTTCGGCTTCGTAAATCAAATTGTGGCCGGAAACTTCAAAGTCAGGATGCTTAGCCAGGCGCACGCGAAGATAAAGATCGCCCGCAGCGCCGCCGTTGGCGCCGGCTTCGCCGCGGCCGGAAACGCGCAGGCGCTGGCCATCGGTGACACCGGCGGGAATTTTGACTTGATAAGTTTCTTCTTTGGAAACTTCGCCGCTGCCGCCGCACGTTGGGCACGGGCGGCGATTTTTTTCGCCAGTGCCGTTGCAGGTGGGGCAAACCGTCTTGCGCCGGAGCGAAACGGCGCGGACGGAACCGGTCATGGATTCCTCAAGCGTGACCATGATGTCGCCCTCGACATCGCGACCGCGCTCGGACATTTCTTCCTGGGCAAAACCGCCCGCGCGTGCGCCCCCGCCGCGGGCGCGTCCGCCGAAAATCTGCTCGAAGAAATCGCTGAAGCCGGTGGTTCCGCCGAATTCAAAATCCATGTCCGGCATGCCGGGCTGGCCACGCGAACCGGGCCGGCCCTGGCGGTATTCCTGCTGCCATTGCGGCGGCGGACGGAATTCAGCGCCTTGTTTCCAGTTGGGGCCAAGTTCGTCGTATTTTTTGCGTTTGGCCGGGTCGCTGAGGACTTCGTAGGCTTCGTTGATCTCCTTGAACTTGGCTTCGGCTTCTTTTTTGTTTTTGGCGACGTCGGGGTGGTAAACGCGGGCGAGCTTGCGGAAAGCTTTTTTGATTTCGTCATCGCTCGCTGCGCGGGCGACGCCGAGGACTTGATAATAATCTTTAAATTGCACGGCCATAAAACTATGCGAGAATTACACACAGGTTGGGCGTTTGCGCCAGTAAAATAACGAGGAGTGGAGAATTTACGATTTTGGATTTACGCTTTACGAGTTAGGTGGCGAGGCGGGAGCTTTGGGGTAAGGTGAATAGTGCTTAGCCTATATTATATGAGACGTGAGGAAATGGTCCGCCGGAATTACGATTAGTGTGAAAGCTTTATGAATTTGAATCGTCCAATTCGCGAGTGTTCGAATGGGCTGATGCGCTTCGCGAGTGGTTCCGAGGCGAAAAGTGCACGTAAGTGCGGATAAGAGCGGATAAAATTTTTGCAGGAAGCGACATTTATGAAAAATGAAAATCGGTTCAAATGGTTGTCCATGGCGGGTTTGACACGGACTGGGCTTTGGTGTCTGATGCGGGAAGGAACTCTGATTATGAAACGTGACTCTATCTCGATGTGCTCGCGAACCTGGCTCGGTGTTCTCCTGCTCTCGACTTCATGGCTGCTGGTGCCACTCGCGGCTTCGGCGGGTTTGTTCGACAAGCCGGTGCTGGTCGCTTCCAAGTGGGGCGTCTTCGAGCAGGCTTTCAAATCTTCCAACACCTATACCAATCCACTGGCGGAAGCGAATTTGGCGGTGACATTTACATCGCCGCTGGGAGACAAACATGTGGTGTGGGCGTTCTGGGATGGTGGCCGGACGTGGCGGGTGCGTTTCTCGCCGGACTTTCCCGGTGTATGGAAATTCACCACGCGTTGTTCCGATCCGTCGAACGATGGCCTCGACAACGTGACCGGTGATTTCGTCTGCTCGGCGAGCACGGACGAATCGGTTTTTGACAAGCACGGCCCGGTGCAAGTGGCGCGTGATCATTATCATTTGGAACATGCGGATCATACGCCGTTCTTCTGGCTGTCGGATAATGCGGGCCGCGGCGCTTTGGAGTCCACGACGAAGCAATGGGAATTTTATGCGCTGGTGCGCGCGAAAGAAAATTTTACGGCGGCAAGATGGATTGCAGCGACGGGGACTGACCGCGAGCAGCGCACGGCCTGGAATGGAGACCAGATCAACGTGGAATTCTTCAAGGCTCTCGATGCGAAAGTTTCGGCTTTGAATCGTGACGGCCTTTTGGATGTCATCGTTCCTTTCAGTTTGATTGGAATGACGAACAGCGGGTTCGCGGCACCTTCGGATGAGCAGGCGATTTTGTTGTTGCGATACATGGTCGCACGTTGGGGTGCGAATGATGTGGCGTGGTTTTTGCCGGGTGATGACGGAAGTATCGCGCGCTGGAAAAAAATCGGGCACGCCGTCTTTGTGAATACGTCGCATGCGCCGGTGATTCTAGATGCAACGGAAGATTACATGACGCTGGAGATGTTTCGCAATGAGCACTGGGTGGATGTTTTTGGGTATCACTATGGCCGTGAGTTCACGAACGATTTGGGCAAGTGGCTGGTCACGGGTTCGATAACCAACGACTGGAAAAAATATCCGCCACGCCCGTATATCAATATTTCTTCCGCGTACGAAAATGAAGAAGACGGCGTCGGACATCCGCGCGTCAACGCGGCGACCTTGCGCCATATCGCGGGCGAAAGTTTGCTCGCGACGCCGACGGCGGGAATCGGTTACGGCGCGCATGGCGTTTGGAATTGGGACACGACGACGAACATGGATTCCAATGGCGGGCGGGCGCTAGCGAATTGGCAAATCGCCTTGTATCTGCCGGGAGCGAAACAGTTGGGCACATGGTCGAAATTTTTCCAGACCTTCGATTTTGGGCGGTTGCGTCCCGCGCCAGAATTGGTCGTGAACCAGCCTGGTTCGCAATCGCCGGGCAAATATATTGCCGCTGCGGAAACGGAATTTGAAGACATGGCGTTGCTGTATCTGCCGGAAGGCGGCGACGTAGAAGTGAATATAAAATCGTTGCCGAAAACTTTGACGGGAACCTGGGCAAATGGAAGCACGGGCGAAACAATACCGGTTTCCATTTCGACCGACAGCGGCACGGCAAAACTTTCTGCGCCGGGAGCGGGCGATTGGTTCTTGCTGATTCAAGCGGCGAAAAAATAATCCGCATGGACATTCAAGTTCGGGATCGGTCGGGGAGCAAACACGATATTCTGGCATTGGGCGAATGCATGGTGCGGCTCGCGCCGCCGGGCCACGGACGGCTGGAATTCGCGAGGACGCTTGAAGTGGATGTCGGCGGCGGAGAATTCAACGTGGCCTACGCCTGCGCGCGTCTGGGTTTGCGCGGCGGGTTCGTGAGCAAGCTGCCGGACAATCCGGTGGCGAAAATCATTTTGAATCATGCACGCGCGGTGGGCATGGATGTCTCGCATGTGCTTCTGGAAAAATTCGACGGCGTGGGCCGCAAGGGACGCGTGGGGCTCAATTTTACCGAAGTCGGCACGGGGGTGCGCGCGAGCGTGACGATGTATGACCGCGGGCATTCCTCGATCAGCTACATGAAGCCGGAGGAAATGGATTGGAAAAAGATTTTCTCCGAGGAAGGCGTGCGGTGGCTACACACGGGTGGAATTTTATCGGCGCTTTCGGCGAACAGCGCGGCGGTGGTGAAGACGGCGGCGCAAGCGGCGCGCGCGGCGGGAACCATCGTGAGCTATGACTTGAATTTTCGCAGCAAACTTTGGAGCAGCGAACAGGCGATTGCGACGACGCGCGATATCGTTCCGCATCTCGACGTGCTTATCGGCAATGAGGAGGATTTCCAGAAAGTTCTCGGCTTCGAGGTCGAAGGGACGAACGCGAATTTGTCGGAATTGCCGGTGGAGGCTTACAAGCGGATGGTGGAAAAAGTCGTGAAGACGTATCCGAACATCAAGGCAGTTTGCACGACGCTGCGCGAAGTGAAGAGCGGGCTCATCAATCACTGGGGCGGGATACTTTGGCATGGGGGAAAATTTTACGAGGCGCGGCAGTTTCGCGATTTGGAAATTGAGGATCGCGTCGGTGGCGGCGATGGTTTTTCCAGCGGGATAGCATATGGTTTTCTCACCGGAATGAAGCCGCAGGACATTGTGGATTTTGGCGCGGCGCATGGGGCGTTGTTGCAGACGACGCGCGGGGACACTTCGCAAGTGACGCTTGACGAAGTCATGCATGTGATGAAGGGTGGCAGCGCGCGCATTCAGCGCTGAGCTTTCAGGATGCTCAAGGAATTTTACCGGTCTTTCAGGCCGGGGTGATCTTTCCCAGAATAACGGAACGGCGCGCGCCGGTCGCGGACGGGACATTCGAAGGTTGCCCCTGCAAAGTTTCATGAGCGAGGATCGCGAATGCCATTGCTTCTTTGCCTGCGTTCGAGCCGCCGATGTCTTCCTGGGTCAGCAAGGTCGCGGGCGCGATTTTTTCGGCAAGCATTTTTCGCAAGGTTGAATTTTTTGCGCCGCCGCCGCCGAGGATAACTTGCAATTCTTTCTGCCCGCCCGGTCGAAGTTTTGGAAAAACAAAGCGTTGATAGGCGTCGTAAATCGTCGCCGTGGTAAAACCAGTTGCGGTGGCGACAATATCGGCGTCGGACAAGCGCAAGCGGCGCGCCGAACGAAACAGTTGTTGAACGAATGGCTCGCCGAATTCTTCGCGGCCCGTGGTTTTTGGTGGAGTGCGGTGTAGAAACGGATGTTGCAATAATTCGTGCAGCAACGACGGGTGAACTTTGCCGCGTGAGCCCCAGCGACCGTTTGTGTCGAATCGCTGCTGGCCATTGCTTAGCTTTGCGACGACGGCATCCATAACCATATTGCCCGGGCCGGTGTCGAAGGCTATCACTTGATCGAGCTTCGCGCGTGGCGGAAGAAAGGTGAGATTCCCGATGCCGCCGATATTTTGCAGGATGCGCGGGCGCGCCTCGTGCGTTTGCAATGCCCAGTCCACATACGTCACCAGCGGAGCCCCCTGCCCTCCCGCAGCCATATCACGCACACGAAAATCGGCGACAGTGAGAATGCCGGTAAGCTCGGCGATCACGGCGGCCTCGCCGATTTGTAACGTGGAAGGATGCGCGGCGTTGGGCAGATGATGAATGGTCTGGCCGTGCGAACCGATGGCGGCGATGTCGCGCGGTTTTAATTTCGCCTGCTTGATAACGGCGAGCGCTGCGCGGGCAAAATGTTCACCAAGAAAAAAATTGAGTTCGCAAATCTCAGCCACATTTCCGTGCAGGCAGACATGCAGAATGTGTTGGCGCAAGGCTGGTGCGAAAGTTTGCTGGCGATGGGCGATCAACTGCGCGCGTAATTCACGGCCCGTGCCGGAGATTTTTGCGACGACGGCGTCTATCCCGTCCGTTGACGTGCCGGACATCAGGCCAATGATAAAATGAGAACGCGCAGACTGGTTTCGCATCTCAAAAAATTACCGAAGATACAAAGTGTGGACAAGCAACGTCATCGTTTGGCGCGGCGCGGAGGAAGAATGTTTTTGGCCGCAGTCACTCGGCGCGAAAGGTAATGACTATTGGCGAGACAAAAACGCAGCGGCAAATCCGCGGCTTGAGTGATGCCAATGCGCGTCGTCGTGAGCACGGGGCCGGTTTGTCTTAAAAATGATTTGAGATCCGGGTTTCTGGCGAGAAAAACTGGAGAAGCGATGTCGCAAATATCAGCTCCGTCGAAACTGCGATCAATGTTCATGGCTTCGCATAATTTTCCAGGGCCGTTGGTGAGTTGGTGCGGTTGTTTAACCGAACGATTCGCCGCCAGCAAATCGAACCCAAAGGTGGGTTCGATGGCGCGGATTAAAACGGCTTCGGCGATGCCGGCGCGCTGGCAGACGACGTTGAAGCACCAGTGATTGCCGTAAATAAAATAGACGTAGCCGTAGCCGGGTTCGCCCCACATGACCTGGTTGCGCTTGGTTTTGCCGCGAAACGAGTGAGCGGCGGCATCGCCAATGAGATACGCCTCGGTTTCGACAATCGCGCCACCGCATGGACCTTGCGGAGTGTTGCGGATGAGAAAGTGGCCGAGCAAACGCGTCGCGACGATGTCAGCGGAAGGTTCGCAGAAGGAACGCGGCAGCGCGGTGAATGAGGTCATCATTTACTCCGCCTGCACGGGATGGGGAATTTGGACGTGCGAGACGAACATGCCGACCACGAGAAAAAGTATGAGGCCAAAATAAAGGATGGCCATGATCCAGCGTTGCTCGGGCAGAACTTCGTAGTAACGCAGTTCGACGGCGGATTTTTTGCGAAACAGCGAGTATAATCGCGGCAACGAGAACACAAAGATCAGTAGCAAGATCAAATTAAAATGAATCAGCATCATCGCACCGATGACGACGACGCCGACGAGCCACAACCACGGCGAGAGAGCGGTCACGATTCTGCCACCATCCAAAAATCCAATGGGCGCGAGGTTGAACAGGTTCAGGAAAAAACCAGTGAAGGCGAGCGCGCTGAAGATGCCGTTGCCGGTAAAGGCATACAGGACATAACACGCGACGGCGCCCAGCGCGCCGAGCAACGGGCCGCCGATGCCGACCTGCGCCTCAATCCAGGCATTGCGCGGCGCTTGTTTGAGCGCAATCAGCGCGCCGAGGAACGGAATGAAAACCGGCGCGCCTACTTTCAAACCGAGTCGTTTGGCCGCGATCAAGTGTCCGCATTCATGTACGAATATCAGCATCACGAATCCAAACGCGTACCACCATCCCCAGATTCGCGCATAGAGCCAGCAGGAGATGAACATCGTGCCGCCGGTTTTCAGATAGGGCAATATCTTGAGGAGCGGCAGCAGCAGAAGTTTCATCTTCGCCAGCAAAGCGCCGAGAGCCGCGACCGGTCCGGCGGCTCGTTTGATGGCTTTGCCGGTTCCCGACGCGGCGGGTTTTGGCGGTTCGATTACGGGTGGTGGCAGTTGCGCTGCGTCCATGAGATAAGGGTCGAGGGCATTTTTTAATTAGTCAAATTGAATCGCGATACAGCAAGGACTCGCTTGATTGCGTTATGATGATGGGCTAGTCTCAACGCAGGAGTAAGCCTCACATGAAACCGATCACGCAATTAAATGAAGCGGAACTTGAAGAGACGTTCTCGCGGGCGTCCGGGCCGGGCGGGCAAAATGTAAATAAAGTTTCGACCCGCGTGACCCTGCGGCATCTGCCGACGAATATTGCGGTGACGGTGCAGGACGCGCGTTCGCAGGGGATAAACCGGCAACTTGCGCGCGAGCGGTTATTGATGGCCTTGCAACAGCGTGAGCGCGATGCACAGGCAACGGCGCAACACGATCGTGAAAAAATCCGCCGTCAAAATGCGAAACGCCCCCGCGCGGTGAAGCGGCGAATGGTCGCAAACAAGCGGCATCGTGCGCTCATCAAAAAAGACCGGCGGCGGCAGGATGATTGAAAAAGTTTAGGCGAGCCTTCCGTATTTGCGGATCTCCGGCCAGAGAGCGGCGACGATGGCGACGACAATGATTGTGCCAACGCCGCCGGATACGACAGCAAATAGCGGCGAGGTGTAGCTTGCAACAAAGCCGGATTCAAATTCACCCATTTGATTTGAAGTGCCGATGAAAAGACTATTGACGGCGGAAACGCGACCGCGCATTTCGTCCGGCGTGAGTAGTTGAACCAAGGTATGCCGCACGACGACGCTGATATAATCCGTCGCGCCGCACAAAAAGAGCATTGCGAACGAGAGCCAGAAGTTCTTTGAAATACCAAACACGATGGTCGCAAGTCCGAAACCGACCACGGCCCAAAGAAGCGTTCGGCCAGCTTTTTGCAACGGCGGCCGATGCACGAGAATGATGGACATCAAAAGCGAGCCCATCGGCAATGCGCCTTGCAGCCAGCCCAAGCCGCTCGGCCCGACATGCAGAATGTCCCGCGCATACACCGGCAGCAACGCCGACGCGCCACCCAACAGGACGGCGAACAAATCGAGGGTGATGCTGCCGAGAACAATTTTCGTGCGATAGACGAATTTCAAACCGGCGGCGACGTTTTGCAGCGACATCGGTTCTTTGGCGGCGACTTTGTGATGGCTTCGCACCATGCCGATGAGCAGAGCGCATAAAATGGAAGCGACGACATTAATGACGTAAACCCATTTCGCCGTATGCGTGAGCGCAATGAGCGCGCCGCCAGCAGCGGGCCCGGCCACGGCGGAGACCTGGAACGAACCGCTACTCCAAGTCACGGCCTTGGCGAATTGATGGCGCTCGACAAGTTGCGGCATGAACGAAGCGCTCGCTGCCCAAAGGTAAGTGCGCGCGCCGCCGAACAAAAAGAGACACGCATACATCCACATCACCGGGGCTTGAACGAACGAGACGGCCGCGAGTCCCGCGCACGCGATAGCCACGACTAACTGCATCCAGAGAATAACGAACTTGCGGTTGTAATTATCGGCGACATGCCCTGCGGGAAAGGTAAAGAGAAACATAGGGATGAGTTGCACGAGCCCGACGAATCCCAGCGCCATGGTGGCGTTCGTGCGTTCGTAAATCTCCCAGCCCACGGCGACGGCGAGCATCTGCTGTCCAAAGGACGCGATGAAACGGCCAATCAAATAGAGGAGAAAGTCGCGGTTCTTGAGCACGCCATACGGATCATTTGCGGGCTTCAAATCCAGCGGATCGGTTTGTTCCAACGAACCGCTGGCGTCACTCATACGAAAATCCAAACATCATGGGCGAGAGCATAACATCGTTTCGCAAGCGGTCGAGTCCTGCTTGAAGAAACGGAAGAAAGACGATTGAGCAACGCAAAAAAATCTCAAACGAAAGAAGATTCTTCGCTGAGCATGTCAATGGCGTGTTCGGAAGAACCCGCGCCCTGGCGTTCCATGAGGACGAGATAGTCAATGATAGCTTCACGCTGGTCCGCGGACAATTTGCTCATGCGCACGGCGAAGTGGCCTTGCACTTCATGGGAATATTCAAAGTGAAAACGGATGGCATCGGGGATCACATCGCCGCGTTCGTGACCGACCATCGAGACGAGCATGAACGCGGGGAGAAAATAATGGAACGCTTCGGGGGTAAAGAGGCTGAGCGCGACGTGGTATTTGCGCAACTCTTCGATCGTATGGCCCTGCCAGGTTTTGCCTTTGAAAAATTCGGCAATGCGCCGGCATTCGGAGCAATGATAAGGACACCGGGTGATATTATTATCGCCGGGATAAGGAACGTCTTTGAAGGCCGCTTCGATGGTTGGTTTTAGTGCCATAGCAATAAGCCCAGTAATCCGCCTAATTTAGACAAATAGCGGTCAAAGTCAATTCGCAACGGAGCCGAGGTTATTTCCGTTGCCGCCAGCTTTCACCGTCCCAGGCGAAAATCCGAGCGTGGCCAGCCCGTGCTTTTTTATTGGTTCGTTCTTTGTCAATGCGGCGGATGGCTTCGGAAACGGTTTCAAAAGCGGTTTGGCTATTGTCCGACCAGATGATCAGCACGCGCTTTTCGTGCGGTTCAAATACATTTCCTTCCAGTTCCAGCGGGGGGATATTCTCGCGGTCGCCGAAGAGGCTCATGCCGGAAGAAATGCGCCGCCACCGCGCCTTATCGCGATAGTTCTGGTAGAATACCAGCAGGAAGATAATTACGGTGATAAAGCCCGCGATGCACAATTCTATCATCTGATCAAGCGATTGCGGCCGTCACTGGGCCGCCGGAAACATGCACAACGCCACCGTCCAACCCGGTTCGCGCCCGTGGTCGTGGACGCAAACATTCTGATGATGCCAATGAGGAAATCCCTGTTGCAAAGTTTCAGCAATGATGCGCACGTCGCTGTCTTTTTGAATGCCGCCCACCTCGAGACCATACTCGGCGTGCAACAAATCAATCGAATTGTAATCGGTGAACCATTCACAGCCGGCCGCGTCGAGAAGTTCGATCGCGCGGTCGCGGCTTTCAAGCAACTCGGGATGGAAACTGAAATTGCCGGCAGTCTCGTCGCGCTCGAACACGCGCACGCGCACCCCGCGTGCGCGAAGGTGTTCCTCGATGCGCGGGATGATGCGGTCGCGCGCGGCGGTGGAAAATTCCTGCGGCTGGGCGTACCAATTAAAAAAGAGATGCACGCGTTGAGAAGATGGAACGCCGACGAGCACAGTAGTTTCGTGGTCTTGAAAGATGGGAAAGGTATATTCGCGATTGCCTTCGCGGTACAGGAGGCGTCCGGCACCCGGACTCGTCACCGAGTAATTCCATCGTTTTGCCAAAGCGGCAAGCATGCTCATAACGCTGGCTGCAAACTCTCTGCGAACTGACCTACTCTTACCACAAGCGGCGCAGGATGCAACTCGCGAATGGAAATGGAAGCGCTTTATCTTTCAGAAAGGGACGCATGATCGGAAACACCGCCGTCATGCAGGCAGCACGACTACTGGCTATTTAACCGTATTGACCAGCGGAGCCAATCCCTGGATGCGCACTTCCAAACGATCGCCGGATTCAATCGGGCCGACACCACTCGGCGTGCCGGTGCAAATCACATCGCCGGGCAGCAACGTCATGTTCGTGGAGATGAAACTAACCAGGTGATAACAATTAAAGATGAGCTGGTTGGTGTTCGAGTTTTGGCGCAGTTGACCATTCTGGAAAAGCTGTATGGTCAAATCATGCGGGTCAATCTTCGTCTCGATGTACGGACCGAGCGGGGTGAAAGTATCGAAAGACTTGGCGCGCGCCCATTGGCTTTCCGCATTTTGAATGGTGCGGTCGCTGATGTCTTGCGAGGCCGTGTAGCCAAGGATATAGCGCGCAGCGGCAGCGGGAGTGACATTGCGCACGCGGCGGCCGATAACGATGGCCAGTTCTGCTTCGTAATCCGTGCGGTGATGCGGAAAAGGAATTTCGATCTTGCCGCCGTCAGGAATCAGCGAGGTCGTGGCCTTGAACCAGAACAACGGCTCCTTGGGCAACGGCTTGCCGCTTTCGCGGGCGTGGTCGGCGTAGTTGAGGCCCACGGCGATAATCTTGGACGGCGTGACCGGCGTCAAAGTCCGCAAGCCTTTGAACGGCGTCGGCTTTTTGTCGAAGGAAGGACTGCCGAAAACATCGCCTCGCAAACGAAACAGTTCGCCATCCACCACTTTGGCGTGGAATATCTCGTCGCCTTTTTGAAATCGCCCAATAGCTGCCATACGGTGTGAGATTAATAGCAAACCCCGGCCCCGTATCGCAAGCGAATTTGCGGGAAGACCCTCGAAAAGCCTGTATTTATTGGCAAATGAGAAGAAAGATACGGTTGCGGAGATCGCTTGCCGCCTTGCGAAACTGGCATACGAGCAACTTTACTCCCGGCCAATCTATGACATAATGACTGCGTGCATAGGACAATAGTTTTGGGTTTAACCTGTCTCATTTTGTTTCTGGCTGTTGGAAAACTTCACGCGGATGGCAGCGGCCTCAATGTCGTGGTGGTCGTCAATCAAAACAGCACCAATTCGGTGCAGCTTGGAAATTATTATTGCGAACTGCGCAATGTGCCGCCGCAAAATCTTTTGCGCATCAACTGGACCGGCGGCAACATCGAATGGACCACGGCGGATTATTCCAATGCTTTATATAATCCACTGATCGCGATGGTTTCCAGCCGCGGTCTCACCAACCAGGTTTTTTACGTCGTGTTGTCCATGGATATTCCTTACCGCATCAATGGCGATTCCCAGAACGACGGCGACTTGAACAGCACGACGA
Source organism: Verrucomicrobiia bacterium (assembly GCA_036268055.1). NCBI lineage: Bacteria > Pseudomonadati > Verrucomicrobiota > Verrucomicrobiia > Verrucomicrobiia bacterium. Next base: position 182,535 of record DATAUW010000009.1, read on the forward strand.
GCGCTTTGTTCTACGGTTTCAAATCCGATCCGCACGATCTTTCCATGTGCGAAATCGCCACCAACACCACCGACACTTATACTGGAAGTGAAAGCATCTTTCGCAACACCTTGCCCTCTTCCAACACACTTGCTTTTTTGGCGACGATGATTACCGCCGATGATTTGCCAACTGCCGAAATGGTCGTGCGCCAGGGAGTCGCAAGCGATGGCACGTTCCCTGCGCAAACCGTTTGGTTAGGCAAAAGCAGCGATACTGCGCGCAACGTCCGCTATTCCGAATTCGACAACACGATCTTCAACACGCGGCTGCGGGGAAATTATTCCGTCGCGCGCACGAATATGTTTAACGCATTTTTCGGCGGATTGATTCTTGGTTATCAAAATGGCACCTACGCTTTTGGCATCAGTCCCATTCCACTATTTGTTCCCGGCACAATGGCGGACAGCCTGACTTCATTTGGTGGACAAATTTTTGAGAACACCGGCCAAACAACCTTGCTGGCTTTTGCCGCGGCAGGCGCATCGGGCAGTTATGGAACCGTAAATGAACCGTGTGGTTACCAGGAAAAATTTCCCGACTCGCAAAATTATTTTTACCAGGCGCGCGGGTTCAGCCTGGGCGAATGCTATTATCAAAGTGTGACGAATATCTACGAGGGGCTGGTTTACGGCGAACCGTTGGCCGCGCCCTTTGCGAAAAAAGGCACCGGGACGTGGCCCGGCATTAGCAGCAATTCAGTTCTCTCCGGCACGACGAATCTTTCCGTCCAATTCACCGCCTCCGACTACCGCCATCCGCTCCAGCAACTCGACCTCTTCGTGGACGGCCTGTTCCTTACCACGATCAGCAACATTCCCCCACAATCGCGCGCAACCCTCCAGGTCACCATCAACGGCTCCTCCGCCACCTACACCGTTCCCGCGAATGCCACCATTAATTCCGTCACCGCTGGCCTCGTTAATACCCTCAACTCCAACCCTTTCCAACTCAATACCAAAATCTCCGCCTTCCAGCATGGCGACCGCATCGAACTCCAATCCACCGCGCCCTACACCAGAACTGGCTCCCAAATCTCCATCGCCACCGACACCGAAATCGCCGGCGCCCCGCTCACCACCTTTCTTCAGTTCAATGACCTCTCCTCGTTCTTCCTCGACACCGTCGCTCAAGGCTTCAAACAATGCGTTGTCGGCGGCACGCTCCTCGCGAATTCCACCACCCAACTCACCGTCACGAAAACCAACGGCACCACCGTCTCCATCACGGTCACCAACTCCGGCGGCGCCACCGTGACCGATTTCGCCCAGGAAATTGTGAACGCCATCAACAGCACGACCGCCTTGCAAGGTCCCGATGGCGTTTATGCCGCTGACGCCGTCCAAGCCACGGAAACCCAGGCAATTTTGAATATCTATGCGCAAAGCGAAGGCTACGCGGCGGCCCAAATCAAAGTCGCTTTTAGTGGCCTCAGCACCGTCACCGTTACCCCGCTGACCGCCAGCACGCTCACGGACAATGTCCACGACCTGCAACCGCGCGAACATCTTTACGTCACCGTCGGCGTCACCAATCTTTCGGCCACGATTCCGCTCGCCACCGCCAATCTTTCCGACGGCTATCATGAACTCGAAGCCGTCGCTTACGAAGGCAGCAGTGTCCATACGCAAACGCGCGCGACGCAAAATGTCATTGTCAAAAACACTTCGTTGACGGCCACATTTAACGGCGCGCTCACAGGCACTAACACTTCAACGCAACCAACTTTGCAATTCACCGTCACGCCGAACACAGTCGCCATCCATACAATTCAACTTTTCAGCACGGGCGGCTTGCTCGCGGCGGTGACAAACCAATCGTCGGCGACGTTTGCGGTGAACCTCGCCAGCCTCGATGTCGGCTTGCATCCATTTTACGCCATTGT